>JAAAOH010000365.1 GCA_009908925.1 Spirochaetota bacterium
GCCATATCGATGGGCGCCTCGGAGGCCTGGCAGGCGGAGTGCTTCGAGCGGCTGTTCGAAGAGATCGCCGCGACGCCGGCGGTCCGCTTCGCCTCGATCTTCACCTTCGAGGACTTCGACCAGCGGACCTGCCGCGCCGTTCGGGAGTTCTTCCTCGACGCGGAGTTCGATGAGGTTCCCGCCGACTTCACCGAGCGCTTCTCCGACTATCTCTGCGCCCTCGGGATCGTGGGCCCTGACGGTGCGCCGAAGCCCGCGTGGGAGGTAGTACTCGGGGCGCTCGGCGACACTGCCGTGCGGGACCGGTAGTCGGGCGCCTACCACGCCCGCGCGGCGAGCACGTCACCGCAGTCGGGTGCGAGCGCGTTTCGCAGGCCCGCATCTCGATCCGCCCGGCACGCGCCCGGGGTAGACCGGATGTTCACAATCCGGTTGATGGCCTATTCTATGCTTCGCCCTCGTCGAGAATCTTCACCGAGGTAATGTAGTCGGCATTAATGAGGCGGACCTTGTTTTTCCGCTCCACCTGCATCCAGTTCTCCTGCACGTCGAGAACCGTAACCTTGTCAAAGGCTTCGCCGAGGGAGCCGGTGGTAATCTGGCAGGTCTTACCGATGAGCGATCGGATGAGCTCGTTTGACATGGGAGAGACCTCCTCTTCTTTCCTTGTGTCTGGATTCTGTCGTTCCCGTCGCCGTTGCCGCTGCAGCCGGCGGGCCACCCGCAGCTGGTGCCGTCGCTGGAGAAAGAGGACAAACAGTGGCAGAAAAACGGCGATCAGGATTGGTAGGAATACTATCGGTTCCATGCTGGGACGCCCGATTTGTTTTTCTCACGCAGTACCGGTCGGCCGGCCATGCACCTACCGGTTTTTCCGGCGGATCCCGACCCGCACGGCGGCAAACGTCAACCCGACCAGGGCGATTCCAAAGACAACGAGAGCCACAACATGCTGCCCCAGCGACAGAAACATCGCCCCGATTGCCATCAGCATCATCATGAGCAGGATGATGCGGAGGTTGCTATCCATTCCGTTCTCCTTCTACTTCTCGAGGTAAAGAACCCGCACCGTAGGACACGGCTGCGCGAATTGTCAAGAATAACCGAACTGCCGGCCGCGCGGTAAAGGCCGGTTCCGGGGGGGAGCCGATGTCCTATCTATGGGCCTGATCGAGCGGTGGCCTGCGCTCCGCGACGTGGACAGGGCGAAGGAGCGAGCCTGGTTCAGGCGTGATACAATGATTGACATGCGCCTGACCACTCTTCTCGTCCTGCCTGCGCTCCTGGCCTCCGGATGCGTCGGATTCTTTCCGGACGGACCAATTCCTGAGAGGGGCATCACTGAGTTCTCCAACTCGTTTGACAGTACCGCCGGAGATCTCGACGCGCTCTTCCCGGAGGACTTCTCCATCTGGACGGGCCAACAGCTCGTCGGTGACGCAAACACACTCTCGCTCACCAGCAGCCGCTCGAACAGCCCTCCATACTCGCTGTACGCGAACGCGGAGGCTTCGGGCAATCCTGTCTCCAAGGCGGATATCGTCAGGGGTGGTCTTTTCTTTCGCGAGGGTGAAGAGGTATGGCTTCAAGTGGTCGTCTACGTGCCCGATAAGGAAACATCGGTTGATCTCTACCTGCTCGACATTGAGTCCACCATGTACTACGGCGATCCGGGGCGTCGGATCCATGTTCGGGAAGACGGGACGCTGCGGGTGGAGTCGAAAGGGGGATTCCACGGGCCGAGTCTGACGCAGGGAAACGGTGCGATCCCCCTTCCCAAGGGCGAGTGGGTCGAGCTTGTGCTTGCAATCGCCCTCTCCACTTCAAACGACGGCCGCGTGCGGTTGTGGCAGAACTCGACGCTCCTCATTGACGAGGAAGCCCGAACGCTTGCCGAGTCGCGCTCGGTTATCGACCGGCTACAGATCGGCCTTACAGCAAATCCCTCCGCCGGCACCGCTGAGGCGTGGTTTGACGATGTGGTGGTGACCCGTTCGCCACTGCGATAACCCCACGTGTCGAACCGCGCACACCGTTGGCGAGATGGGGGTGGACGTCGCGGCAATAACGAGGGCCGCATCGGCTGCCGTGTTTCTGTTCACGGTCGAGGACCTATTCACACCGTAGTACAACTCCGCCACGGTCATGAAGGACACCGCTACTGTTTGGTTGTAGCTCTTGCGCTGCTCAACGAGAGCGCGGTTACCGCGCGGAAGCTCGTTGTTCCTGCTTCGACATCCCCTCGCAGATAGCCCCTTGATCTGCTCGAGAACCGACTGCGGGATGTCTCCCATGGTCAGCTTCGCAATGCCGTCAATATGACATCATACTGGTTACTTGCCCCCATCGCGATGAGGTGGCGCATTCGCGCCAGATCGCGCCGGGGACGTTCGAGCAAGGCTCCATACCAGAGGCTGCAACTTCTCACACGAAGATGATGGCTCCAACGCTGAGCACCGCACCAATTGCGTACAGGATCCTGCTGTACTGTAGCACTTTCGCGCCGTCCATTCCGTCGAACGGATAGAACGGGATCACCTGATAGATGATGACCAGGTCCAGGACGATCTCCAGGCCGGCGCTGAACGCAACCGGCAGCAGGTGTCTCGTCGCCACGTATACCAGGAGTAGACTCATCCAGGTGGCGAAGGCCTGGAGGCCGTTGTACGTGGCAAACTCGCGATCCCGCCAGATGTCCTGCTTCGGGACAAAGAAGCCGAACGTCGGCCACCACGAACCGAATGCGAGAGCCAGAATCACACTCAACGGGATTCCTCCCTGCGGCGCATCGAACCGAACCGGCCCGGACGCTCTTGCGATTGGATACGCGACCAGCAATCTCACCGCCGTGACCCCCGCTACCATCGCCATGCCGATCCAGAAGAACTCAATGCCCCGCAGTGAGAAAAGCGAGAGTGCCGCGCCAACGAAGAGTGAAAACAGCAGGGTCTTCAGCACCGCCCTGCTTCTTGGGTGGATACCTGCGTCCCGTACGGCAGAGTCTCTGACCCAGGTGCCGTATCCTGTTGCAAGCGAGTACACGAAGCGCTTCGGGAAACCCTTGATGGAGTAGCCAAAGAGCGATCGCAGGACGGACGGTCTGGTATAGCCGTTCTTGGCGAACATGTTCCAGGAGGCAGTGTTGTCCGCACGCACCAGACTGAACTGCGTCTTCAGTCCTTCGTCATCCATCGCCCGCATCCCGGTTTCCAGCAAGCGTGCTCCCAGCCTGTGGCCCTGCGCCTTGGGATCAACGAAGATCCAGGCCAGGAGTCCTTCGGTGGCACTCATCTTCTCCAGCAGCACCCCGCCCACAACGTCCGCCTCCACATGAGCGTAGAATCCCCACTTCCGCTTTCCGGAGAGCAGAAGAGATACCCCCGCACCGAACACCCGCCTTGCAACGGCCTTGGTCTTGCTGCCTTCCTCAGGCGTCCGAATTGGTGAAATGGAGTACGTGCCCACGTGCTGCTCACCCACACTGCCCTCCTTGGTGATCCACAGATCGAATGTAACCTTTGCGTTACTGTACTATACTGAGAATTCGTGACACTGTCACGTGTAGGTTACATCTTGTGGAGGCTCACGTGATTTCGCCACCGAGACTCTCGTTCGTATGGAACGCTGCGATGGGCAGCATGGGGCTTGTGTTCTGGACATACGCCGTACTCACGCTCGTGTTGCCGGAAGCGTTTGCGCCTCGCGGGTACATCCTGGGCATCCTGGGTGGGCTGCTCGCCATCTTTCTCATTGTCACGGGGGTGGCCGCCGGCAGGAACACGGTGGAACGCGCCCGGGTTCCCATGGAGGTCGCATTCCCGGCAATGGGAGGATTCACCGGCGGGTCGTACTGTCTCTACATGGGCATCGTTGGAATGAAGGGATGGTATGAAGCTCGTAACGCACCTGACTGAACGGCGAAAGGCCGCAGGCCTCACTCAGTCTCAGCTCGCCGACAGGGTCGGAGTCTCGCGCAAGACGATCAACACCGTGGAGAACCACGTCTTTGTTCCATCTACCGTCCTCGCACTGAAGCTTGCGCGGGAGCTACACTGCAGCGTTCACGATCTGTTCGAGCTCCCAGAGCAAGCCTGATCCAGACACCGCAGCGGCTGACAGCTTTCTCGGCCTCGCTCCTCGGGACAAGTGTGTCCGTCTCCCACCACAATCGTTTCCGCAACAGCCCGATTTCGCCCCATCGGTTGGTCTATGCCCTCAAATGACGGCCGTAGGTGCCGTCAGCACCCCGCGCCTCGCGATTCTCGTTGTGATTTCGTCGAGTCTTCCGCTTCCCGGCCGCTTTGCGGTTGCACTCCGAGACAGGTTTTACTATCACTTGTCGATGCGTAAGCCGGTGAGCAGCGTGGCATCGGAGAGCCAGGTGGTGCCGCCAAAGGTCACCGCATCGAGATAGTGCGATCTTACTGAGAAGCCTGCGGTGCCGCACGCACTGCCAGAATGTCGGTAGAGCTCGTCGTGGATGCGATTGAAACGCTCGACTACCTCCGGCAGCGGGGTGGCACGAAAGCGGGTATGTATGTCGGCGTTGAGCTCCTTGAGCTGGTTCCACTTGAACCGCTCGGTCGGAACAGCCGGCACCTTCCCCGCACGCGCGTCCTCGTACCATCGGACCATCATCGCGCCCCACTCCGCACGGTGGGCGAGGAAGTCCTTTACGCTCATCCCGTCTGTGACTTCTTCGGTCTTCCGGTCGTCGGGGATGCTCTCGAGCAGCGTCTCGAGCTTCGCTCGCTCTTTCGCGATCTCCTCGAGAAACTCCTGTTTGGTCGTGAACTTGCTCATACCTGTATTGTAGTGTGCCTCGCCCGCGGCACTCAGTCGACCGGTTTTCCGTCCTGATAGCGACGGTGAGCGTCTCGCGCGTCGGAGCGCGTCGCGCCGTCCCATCCCGTGACGACGAAAGATTCCGGGTCCGCGCCTTCGACCACTACAGGGCGCTCGTAACCGACGCTGTGATAGACGCGGCGCGTGTCTTTTGCATACCCCCGCTCGAGGACCGAGAATGTTCGCGGGTCAGCACTGCGGACGATTGCGGCGGAATCCTGTCCGAAATGATACACATGCTCCGCGTCTGTGGCGTAGTCACCTGACGAACCGGGGACTATCGAGAACGAGGCAATGTCCGGCGCCGGTCGCACCGGTTCGGCGTAGAAGAACACCCCCCGGGCGTCTTTCCCCAGGACCCCGCTGAGCGCTTCGAAGCTCTCCGGGTCAGCCGTTTCTATCGGCGCTCTATCATGGTAGACGCGGTTGTCGTGTATGAAATGTCGTTCGCCGACGGCAGTCAGGGGGCCGCCGTTACTCTGAGAGAGCGGAGCGCCGAACAGGAACAGCCGGGTCCCGTCGGTGTAGACTTCACTCGATAAACGGAAGTATCCCGCGTCGCCCGCGTACGTCTCCGGTCGTTCCGTGATCGAAGCAGGAGCAAACGCGCGTGCGTCGGCGTTTTCGATGACGTCGCCGCGGAAGTAGACGTAGTTCGCGTCCGTATGGTAATCGCTCCAATCGAGATCACTATCGCGTGGCACCGGCTCGAACGTGGCGGGATCGGCGTCGCGAAGTGCTTTGCCGTTGTAGTACACCCTATCCGCGGTAATGGTGATTCCGGCGTTTTGCACGCCCCGCACAGCGTTTAGGGCAAGGCGCCCATAGAAGAGCGCTGAGATCGCCACCACGACCACGACGCTCACGATGGTCATCGTTCGGCCGCTGATTCCGAAATAGGTTCCGCGAAATATCCAGTAGAGCAAGAATATGTATGCCGGGTACGCGAGTACTGCGAGAACGAACAGTATGTGGGAGACGTCATTCGTGCTGCCCGGCGCATCGAACATCATGAAGGATGTGCCGAATACCACCGGCCAAAACAGCAGTAGCGCCGTCACGCCGATATCGATAATCATAGTGTTTCGTGCATGAGAGTACGTCTTCGTGTCAACCGCTCAGTGCTGCGCCTCGAGCCTACGCGGAGGTGGCTACCATGACGGACATAGCGGACGCGGCCTGCCGCGGCTCGCCATCCCGGGAGGCTCCCTTGTAGTACGGAGCATAGAGGGAACCCTCGATGTCCGAGTCAATGCTCTCTGTAACCTCAACCTCGAGCGTGCTGACCCGGGGGAAGTTCGAGAGATCCGAGAACGCGCGGGAGAGGCCGTCGAGGTCGGGAATCACGTCACCCAACGAGAGCGCCCGTAACAACCGTCCGCCTCCATCGTAGACATCAATACGACCCAGCTCAGTTCCGGGATCGCCGAGCCCGCCGATCAACAGCAGCCGCTCCACAGAATGGACGGCAAGGCCCAGTTTCGGGTGGCGGTTTCTCACATCCGGCCACGTTCGTCTCCTGCCGTTGAGGCGCACTCTGATCGGCCCTTCGTCGGCGGGAAGGTGGACGTATGAACCCTCGTCCAGGGACTGCAGTTTGAGTACCTTCGGGCGAAACGGCTTCACAGTGGGTAACCCAGCTCTTGGATCACTCGCGATACCTGGTGATCGTAGTTGATGAAGAGCCGAACTGCCTTCATCCGATCGTCGTAGGAATACATGGACTACCTCCTGAAGTAGTCCAAGATTTTGTCCGCACCCCCAAAAGTGCAATTTTCGCCCGCCATTGACAAAGCCTCCTGCTCCAAAGACCAGGATCGTGTTCGGCATAGCTATCGCCCCTTTCTCAGGGACCGGGACGCATCAGCGTGCCCGGCACAATTGTAAGTTTGGCTAACTATTCGCTTGGCTAACGATAATCAGGCAGCGCGGCATGGTCAGGTCCCAGCGGCCGGTGGCCTGCGGCCGACAGACGATTTTTTCCGGACTCACCGCGACTTTCGGCGTGGTAAACGTACGCGACCCGTCGTACGATAGACGCGGGAGAAGAACGCTCATGGACAGAAGCCTTATCATCGTCGGCGCCGGCATTGCGGGCCTTGCGACCGGCTGCTATGCCCGAATGAACGGGTACCACACGACGATTCTCGAGATGCACACGATGCCGGGTGGGCTGTGCACCGCATGGACGCGAAACGGCTACACTTTCGACACGAGCATGCACATGCTCGTCGGGTCGAAGAGCGGGCCGCTGCGCCGTATGTGGGAGGAGCTCGACGTGGTCGGAGACCGGGGGGTCTTCTACAAGGATGAGGTCATCCGGGTCGAGGGCCACGGCAAGAAGCTGACCATCAGCGCCGATCCCCGGCGTCTCGAGGACCGATTGGTGGCCCTTTCCGCGCCAGACGCAAAGCTGTCCCGGGAGTTCGTGCGTCTGGTGTCGGGACGAAACATGATGGGGGCATTGTCGCTTACGCCGTCAGAGCTCACCGGAATGCGCGGTACCCTGAAGATGCTCGGGGCTATGCTTCCGCTCATGCCGACCATCATCAAATACGGGAAAACCACGCTGCAGGACTTTGCCGCGCGGTTTCGCGACCCCTTCCTGCGGGACGCGGTGCGCTTCTTCATCGACTCGCCGGGATGGCCCATGCTCCAGTTTCCCATGGCCGCCATGTCGGGGATGCTCGAAGCGGGGGTGCTCGAGGCTGGTGCGCCGCTCGGCGGATCGAAGGCGGCTATCGATCGGATGGTCGCGCTCTACGAAGGCCTCGGCGGGGAGATCCGGTACAGGCACAAAGTGACCGATCTCCTCATCGAATCGGACCGGACGGTCGGAGTGCGGCTCGCCGACGACACCGAGCTTCGTGGCGACGACATCGTGTGGGCCGGTGACGGACACGCGGTGATCTTCGACATCCTCGGCGGCCGCTACCTCGACAAGAAGGTTCGCAGCATGTACGAGGAGTGGACCCCGGTGCTGCCGGTCGTGCAGGTGATGATCGGCGTCGCGCGGGACATGTCCGACGAGCCGCACAACCTCGTTTTCGAGGCCACGAACCCCGTCACGGTCGCCGGCGAAGAGCGTCGCTGGCTCACCTTTCTCCATCGGGGCTTCGATCCGACGACAGCCCCGCCGGGCAAGTCCGCCGTCGAGGTCTGGTATGCAACGCCCTGGGAGTACTGGGAAGAGCTCGACCGCGACCGGAGCCGCTACAAGGAGGAGCGCCGTCGTATCGCCGATGAAACGATAGCCGAGCTCGACCGCCGCTGGCCCGGGTTTGCCGCTGACGTTGAGGTGGTCGACGTCCCTACACCCGCGACTTATGCGCGCTACACGGGAAACTGGCGCGGATCACCCGACGGCTGGTACATGACACCGCAGAACATGGCGAATCAGACCCCGCTTCGCAGCCTGCCCGGGCTCGCGGGCTTCCACATGGTCGGTCAGTGGACGTGTCCCTTCGCCGGCACGGTGATGTCCGCGCTGTCGGGCCGCCAGCTGGTCGAGCTTCTGTGCGCGCGTGACGGCGTTTCGTTTTCCACCGCCCCGCGATGAGCAACGGGGCGGTTACTGCCCCGGTCTCGCTGATGAGGAAGTATCCGGTCAACGATGCGGGATGCTCACCTCTCGCGTAGCCGGGCCGCGACAAGGTGCCAGACAATTCCGAGGGCGATCACCGCGAGACCGACCGCGAGTACCCGTGGCTCGACGAACGCTGCAAGGGAGACACAGCCGATGAGCCCGGCAACCGAGATCCATTTGGGAAAGATGCGGCCGTCCGGCGGGATGAAGAGCGCGGCGAGGTTGGTGATTGCGTAGTAGATGAGCACGGTGAAGGCGCTGAAGGACCAGGTCGTTCGTACGTCGCCGATGAGCGCAAGCCCTCCGATCAGAACGGCCACGGCCACCACCGCCGCGGTGGGCGTGGTCCCCGTGCGGTCGAGGCGGGCAAAGAAGGCCGGCATGTCCATTCGCCGCCCCATGGCCAGGAGCACCCGCGAGAGCCCGAGCAGCAGATTGAGCAGCACCCCCAGCATTGCCGTCACCGCCCCCACCGTCACCACGAGCGGCATGCCGGGCACCCCCACCCGGCGGGCGGCCACCTCGAGGGGGGCGGCCTGCGTCTCGGCGGCCTCGCTCAGAACCCCGGCTCCCACCGAGCCGACGCCGGCCGCGCCCACGAGCACGTAAAGAATCATCGTGACGATGAGCGTAGTCACGATCGCACGCGGAATGGTGCGCCGGGGATCGGTCACCTCCTCGCCGAGTGTCGCGATACGACCGTACCCGGTATAGGCGACGAAGAGCAGCGCCGAGGCGAACAGCAACTCCCGCAGCCCGATCGGTCCGTCGGCGTTTGCAAAGAACGGGCTCAGGGTTGCGCCCCGCTCCGACACGACGGCGGGGACGGAGGTCACGATGAACGCGAGCAGTGTGAGGAGCGTTACCGAGACGATGATGATGTTGGTGATGCTCGACCGTCGGATCCCGGTAAGCACGACCACTGCCAGCACGAGTATCGCGGCGAGCGCCACCGGCACGAGCAGCCCACCCGGCGCGAGGCCAATCGCCTCGAGGAGGTAGCCGGAGAAGCCGAGCGCCGCGGTTGCGGCCGAGGCGCTCTTCGCCACGAGAAACATCCACCCGGCGGTGAACCCGAGCACCGGCGAGAGAAAGCGGTAGCCGTACTCGTAGGTGCCGCCGCTCACCGGATGGTTGGCCGCGAGCTGGGCGCTCGACATGCCGTTGGCGCCTGCAACGAGGGCGGCAAGCACGATGCCGACAAGGAGTGCCGGCCCCGCGATGCCCGCCGCGATACCGATGCTAACGAACACGCCCGTGCCGACGATCGAGCCGAGCCCCATCATGACCGCACCCCCGAGCCGCACCTCACGACGCAGTGTCTGCATACGCACCTCCCCGCCGAAAGCTATCCGTCGCCGGCGGCTCGGACAAGCGTCCGGGCAGGAATTAACGGTTAATTCACAGGCGCCCCCCGGCGCCCCTACTATGACCCAACCGTGAAGCCCGCAGATCACCGTTCGTACATCATCCCGGTCCTCGCCCTCGGCGGCCTCTTCCGCGTGAGAGCCGCCTTCGTCGGCTCTGCGACCGACGCCCGCACGGCTTTCGGGGTACGTCCGGTCCACTCGCTGAATGCGCGGAAAAATGAGTTTGCGTCTTCAAATCCCAGGAGAGTGGATCGAGAGCTCCTGTCTGAGGCCCTTAAGAATTCTTTGAAACGATGTTCCTTCGCTGCTGAGCTTACGTTGAAGCGTACGCTTGCTCATGATCAGTTTCTCGGCGACCGCTTCGATCGTGGCCATTCCGCTGGGAAGGTACTCGAGGAGTACCGCCGACACGCGTTCGGCGATCGTTGCGTCGGAGTCGAGATCCGCGAGGCGTCGTGCGAGCTCGAGATGCTGAGCGGTTGCACGGACTGGTATGATGTGCTCCCGCGTACCGATCCGTGCAAGAGCTGCGAAGAACGCCAACTCGGTCAACTGCAGTGTCGGCGGTGGCGGCGGATCGTCGTCCATCCATTCGATCCTTAGTCGTAGTGCGATCGAGTCCTTGTCAATGTGCAGGACGATCGGAGCGACCAACGGTTTGAACCGCGCAATGCGGCCGACGGCGATCGAAAAATCGGGACTACACATCGCGGCGAAGATCGCCGGCGAAAACGACTCGGCTGCCGAAGCGCGAGCGATGACGAGGGGGAACTCGGCCGTGCCAACCGTCTCCTCGAGCGAGTTCCAGAGTCGATAGTATTCGGCGTTATTCGATCTGCGCCAACTACTATTCGCTTGATACCATACCGTTCTAGGAGGACCACCCCAGTCTGGCAACTTTTGCATGTTCGATGGCGTTTACTGCCAGAGCTTCTCCATCGATCTGTGGATATCCTCAAGCTGAAACAACGATTAAAAAGGAGAACGTATGGCGGATATGCAGGGAAAAACGGCGCTGGTTACCGGCGCATCAGCCGGTATCGGCGAGGCAACGGTACGGGATCTGCTCAACGAGGGCGCTATTGTGTACGCGGCGGCACGGCGGGTGGAGCGGATGAAGGACCTCGAGGCTGTAGGTGCTCGTCTTGTCGCGCTGGACGTGACAAACGAAGAATCGATGATCAACGCCGTTACCTCGATATTGGACGAGACCGGGCGCATCGACATTCTTCTAATTGGGCGTCGCGGGGCAATCGCGCGCCGCTCGGATCGAAACAGTCCGGGTTGAGGGAGATGATATGAACGGATTTGACGGCTGATGTGAAAGGAAGCATCTTCGACTTATGACTGGAGATGAAGCTGGCTTTCCCGGGAGACCGGGGTTCCAGACGATCACACCATATGTCATGGTCGAAAAGATTGATGAGTACGAAGCGTTCCTTCGGGATGCCTTTGGCGCGACGGTGACATACAAGACCACGGGGGCCGCCGGCCGCACACATCTGGAAGTCCAGATTGGGACCTCGAGGGTGATGATAGGTGAGTCGCCGGGCGGGGCTGGTCCGGCGTATCTGTTCGTGTACGTAGCCGATGTGCCGGCGCTGTTCGACCGCGCCGTCGAATGCGGAGCAAGCACGATGATGAAGCCGGAGCGTGGCATGTTTCAGGAAGAAATCGGGGCCGCGGTGACGGATCCAGAAGGAAACACGTGGTTCCTCGCGCACCACGGTCCAGGCAGTGAGTCACCGTAGAGGGTCAATCACGATGGTGCCACGGGCCACGGGCCCCGGTGGACCGAGGTTTGATCGCACGAACCGCCTTGACAATCGCGTCCTGCGATCTGCATAACGACGGGCATCACCTGCGCCCTCGCAGGAGCGAAGCGACGAGAAATGCGCCGCCACCTACGGCATGTACCGCCGTGAGCGTATCCAGCAGATCGGCGAGCGATCTTCTTCCTGTGGCGATTACCTCCAGGGCGTTGCACGGATTCGCTGTACGAATCCCGAATGTGGTCATGATTACTTTCGGTCGTTCTCGTGTAAGGGCTTCGACCTCTGTCCATCCTGCAGCCGAAGACGCACCTTGCTCTTCGCAGAACACCTGACCAATGACGTCCTTCTCAAACTGCCGCATCGCCAGTTTGTCTTCACCATGCCGAAGGCGCTACGCCCGTTCTTCGGACGGTCCCCACCGGAATTCGATCCCGATCGGCACAACTAACCGCGTCCTCGCCCAGGCTTGTCGGGAGAGATGTGTCTCTTTGCCGGCACCGCCCGATCCATGAACGTCGCTGCGTTTCGGGTCGAATCCCTCCCCGGACAGCGGTTTCGCGGTTGCGTTGCGAGATCACTTTTTCTACTATTTGGAAGGAGAGCAAAATGGTGACGATCAACTACGACGGGCGCGTCTTCCGTGGGGAGACGAACAGCGAGAACGGCGAAGTGGGAGACCGGACGGTCTTCTTCTATCACCAGCAGGGCCAGCGTCTCGAGGCCACCTACCGTGGCGGCTCGGTGGTCCACGGTCATCTGCTCGGCTCAGTCAATGACGACGACACGCTCGATTTCGTCTATCACCACATCAACGATCGAGGCGAGACCATGGCGGGGCGGTGCCACTCGGTCCCGGAGCGTGCGGCCGACGGGCGAATCCTCCTCCACGAGTCCTGGCAATGGTTGACCGGTGACCGGTCATCCGGGAAGTCAATCGTGGGCGAGATCGATCCTGAAGAGGTCGCGCTGGAGGATGATCGTGGCGGCAGGAGCATCCCGACGATACGGCAGACCGGGTCGTCTTCCACACGCTCTTTTTCACCGACTACTACCTGAGTCCGGGACCTGACGCGTTCCGCCAGCAGTCCTACCACGCTGCGAACCCTGGCTTTTTCCAGGCCTACGAGGAACTCGAGGAGAGGCAGCCACAGAACCACTATGGTCGTGAGGCCTGCCGACGCTATCTCGAGTTTTGCCGCCGCCTGCTCCGCGCGGACGGCCTGGAGCCCTTAGTAGTCCCAGTCCGGGAAGGGCGATGGAAGGGCCACCGCTGCGTCAAGCGCCTCTATCAGTTCTCCATGTCCCTTGAACGAGTGCAGGCCCGCGAGTACCGCTGCGGACGCGCTTCCCATCCAGAATCTGGTGAAGTCGTTTACGGTAGCTTCCAGAGTGGGAAGCGCTTTGTCATCTCCCGGCTCGGCTTCCGATTCCGGTCCCAGACGCACAACGTAGCTGCCGCCACATCCGTGCCACGGGGCGTCGGCCGGGAGCAGCTCGCTCAAGGGGTCAGTCAGCTTCAGCGTGAAGGCGATGCTCTCGTGCGCCTTGACCGACGCCACGCATTGCCGAACGTCCAGAATGCGCAACTGCCAGAACGCCTCTCCAAAGAGATGACTCTCGAACGGGCCTTTTCTCGTGAGGGTCTGCAACTG
>JAAAOH010000108.1 GCA_009908925.1 Spirochaetota bacterium
AACGGAAAGTTCCCCTACTTCTCCGAGCCTTCGCCGGGCTACCACGGCATCAACTTCTGGGAGACTTTCGGTGCCGACAGTCCCTTCGGAAACATCGCCCTCGCCATCCGCGCGCGCGTGGAAGGCCTGCGGGACTTCGGGCCGGCGCCCTCTCCGTTCAACTCCTTCCTGCTGCTGCAGGGGCTCGAAACGCTCTCGCTGCGCCTCGACCGCCACACCGAGAATGCGCTCGAGCTCGCGAAATGGCTCGAATCGCGCGAGGAGGTCGAGTGGGTGAACTATCCGGGGCTCCCGAGCCACCCGTGTCATGAGGCGGCGAAGCGCTACCTCTCACACGGGTTCGGCGCGATGCTCTCTTTCGGCATTCGGGGCCGCAGCGAGGGGGGCCGCGCCTTTATCGACTCTGTCGAGCTTGCAAGCCATGTCGCCAACGTCGGCGATGCCAAAACCCTGGTGATTCATCCGGCCTCCACGACGCACTCTCAGCTCGAGGAGGAGGAGCAGATTTCCGCAGGCGTGCGCCCGGAGACGATTCGCGTCTCCGTCGGCATCGAGCATATAGACGATATCAAGGCGGATTTCGAACGGGCCTTTTCTCGCGCACTCGCGCCGGAGGGGGCGAAGAGCTGAGCTATGATCGAGAGATACCATGCCTTTCACACCGGTGATCTCTGGACGGACTCCGAGCCACTGCAGCTCGAAAGCGGGGAGACACTCTCCCCGCTCGAGCTCGCCTACAACACCTGGGGCGAGCTCAACGCGTCAGCTGACAACGCCATCATCGTGGCACACGGGCTTACCGCGAACTCCGATATCTCCGAATGGTGGGGCGGCCTGCTCGGCGAGGGCCGCGCTCTGGACCCGACAAGGAACTTCATCGTCTGCATCAACTCCCTCGCCTCGCCCTACGGTTCGACGAGCCCCCTGACCTACGCGCGGGAGGGCCGCTCGCCTCGCGAGTTTCCCGCGGTGACCATTCGCGACACCGTGCACGCCCACAAGAGGCTAATCGACGCGCTGGGCATCAGCCGAGTCCAGAGTGTGGTCGGCGTTTCCCTCGGCGGGCACATGGCCCTCGAGTGGGCCATCATGTACCCCGAGCTCGTGGGCTCAATCGTGACGATCGGGAGCACCCCGAAGCACTTGCCGTGGTGTATCGGGATCAGCGCCACTCAACGGGCCGCCATCACCTCCGATCCGGCCTGGCAGGAGGGCGAGTACGGCGAGCAACCGCGACGCGGCCTGGCCCTGGCCCGGCAGTTCGCCATGATCTCCTACCGCAGCAGCGCCTCTTTCACCGAACGCTTTGGAAGACGTCGCAGCGATGAGGAGGAGCCACGGTTCGAGGTCGAGAGGTACCTTGACTACCAGGGCCATAAGCTCGTGGACCGCTTCGACGCGAACTGCTACATCGAGATGACCCGGCTCATGGATACGCACGACATCGGCCGCGACCGCGGCGATTACCGTGAGGTGCTCTCGCGCATTCGGCAGCCGGTGTTGGTGCTGAGCGTGAGCTCTGACGTGCTCTACCCCGCCCCCGAGCAGCTCGAGCTCGTGCGGTCCATCACCGAGGCAGACTACGGCGTCATCCGTTCAAGCGCCGGCCACGACGGCTTTCTCATCGAGCACGAGCAGCTCGTTGAGCTTCTCACGCCCTTCATCCACCGCTCGGTAGCCGAAGGCAGGCCGCCGGCGGTATCATGGGCGGGATGAACGGACGCGTCGTTTTGCTTGCGGTGTTGAATACTCTCGTGGCGGTAGCGCTTGCGGTGCTTATCACCGTGCTTGTCACCAGCGACGGTGCGCCCGCGCCCTCGGCGGCGTCCGCGACGAGAGGCGACGGTCAGATAGAGGCCCTGCGCGGCCCGCAGGTTCGACGGACCTACCCGTCCGAAGCGCAGGAGGATGCGACCGGGCCCCAGGCGACCGACGGCCCGCGGGCGTTGGCCGAGCGCGTGAAGCGCGACTTCATGGACCGCGAAGAGCTCATCCCCTTCGAGGGGCGGCTCGGCGGCACCATGGACTTCTACGATCCCGAGAGCATCTATATCCTCTCAGACCGCTGGGTCTATGCGGAGTTCTCCGACGGCCACGTTCAGGGAGGGATGCTGCTCGAGTACACGCTCGAGCCCGACGGCGAAATTCGCTGGCGGGTGCTGGAGGCGCGGCTCGAATGAAGCCGAACGAGTGCCTGCGAGGCGCACGATGAAAAGCCCACGATCACATCAACAGCCCAACCTCTTTCGCCAGACCTCCCGGTTCTATGACCTCGACCTCGCCTGGTATCCGCACCAGGACGTCGAGTTTTACCTGCAGCTCGCCGCCGAAACGGGAGGACCGATCCTCGAGCTTGCCTGCGGCACCGGGCGTGTGACCATTCCTCTCGCCCGCGCCGGATACGAGGTCTACGGCTTTGATCTATCCCGCGAGATGCTCGGTGTGCTGCAGTCGAAGCTGAATCGACTGCCGATGGAAATATCGCGCCGCATTCACCTCCATCGCGACGACATGGCGGACTTCGACGTGAGGCGGCGGTTTCCCCTTATCATCGTTCCCTTTCGCTCTTTCCAGGCCCTCACCGACGAGGAGAGAATTGCGGGGGCCCTTGCCGGCATCCGGCGCCACCTCACGCCCGGTGGCACGGCGGTCATCGACCTCTTTGCCGTGAACGGTGAGCCGGACGCGAGCTGGGTCGGCGAGCAGGTGGACTGGGTGCGCCGCATACCCGAAACCGGCGAGGTTATCACCCGCATGCGCACCGGGCTCGCCGTGGACCACGACGAGCAGATCATCCACTCGCAGGTGAGCTTTCACGTCGAGCATGCAGACGGCACGCGCGAGAGCGTCCGCGACCCCTTCGCGCTCAAGTACTATTTCCCCTACCAAATGCAGGTGCGGCTTGCCGCATCCGGTTTTTCCATCCTTGACGAATACGGGTACTACGACCGTCGTTCTCTCGAGGCGGGGCCGGAGATGATCTTCCTCTTCCAGTAAAAACTGGTGCGAAAAATGTTGAAAAGTTGCAATCAGCAGCGCAAAGGAGGGCGTAAGATGGGGTGGAGGGATCCACCATGCACACGACGCGTACGCTTGTTGAATTGCCGGAGTTCTGCCCCAACCGCGCCTGCCGATTCCATGACCGTGCCCAGGCCGCCTCAGAGCGCTGGTACACCCGCTTCGGCCGCTTCCCCACAGCAAGCCGTGGGTTCATCCAGCGGTTTCGCTGTTGCGCCTGCGGGAAAACCTGCTCGACGCAGACGTTTTCAGTGCACTACTGGACCCACAGCGACTATGACCTCGTGTGGCTGGTGCAGCACCTCTACGCCTGCGCAGGGCTTCGCCAGCTCGGGCGATTCACCGGGGTCACCTACCGCGTGGTCCAAAACCGCATTCGCCGCCTCGCGCGCAACGCCCTTGCGGTGATGGACGAGGCGCTGGCCGAGCTCGAGCTCTCTGAGCACCTCGCCATGGACGGCTTTGAGTCCTACACCCGCAGTCAATACCACCCCAACAACATCACCCACCTCACCGGCAGCGACAGCGAGTTCATCTACGGGGTGGTGCACACCACCCTGCGGCGAAGCGGGCGCATGCGTGCGGGGCAGCGGCTCACCCGTGCCCTCATCGACACCGTGTGGTACCCCCCGCGTGGGGTGCGCGAGGACTGCACCGCACTGCTCGCCGATCTCAGCGGGCTCATCCTCGCCGCCTCCCGCCGGCGCACCGTTGAGCTTGCCACCGACAAACACACCGCCTACCCCCAGGCCCTCTCCGCCGTCCCCTCCCTCGCTGCCGCCCTGCGCGAGGGGCGGGTGGTGCACCGACGGGTAAGCTCGCGGGCTGCCCGCACAAAGAACAACCCCCTGTTTGCGGCAAACTACGTCGATCGCCAGCTGCGCAAAAACCTCGCCGAGCACGTGCGAGAGACCGTGCGCCAGGGGCGGGAGGTGAACTCTCAGATGGAGCGCATGGCGGTGTTCACGGTGTTGCACAACTTTCTCACCCCCCACCGCGTGTCAGATCGTGCCGCCGGCCACCACGGCGCTCGCCACGCCTCGGTGGCGGGGGTCTCGCCGCAGGCGGTGCGCTGGCACCTCGAGCGGTTTGCCTCACGGCGCCACGTGTGGACGCATACCCGCACGGGGGCTGAATGGATCCGCCGCATCTGGCAACACTCCTACGAGAACCCGCCGGTCATTCGCCTGCGCCGCCGACATCTCGATGTGCACTCAGTCGCGCTCTCTCCAGGCGCGCTGCCATACCACCTCCTCGCCTGAGCGGCTCGCGCTGGGCAGGCACGCTCACGCATCGGAGCGCCGGCGAGTCGTATCAACATTTTCGGCACCAGTTTCTGTACTTCGACGAGCTCATGAGCTACAGCAAAAACCATATCCGTGCCGTGCGACGGGCCTGGTCTGATCTCGGCGATGGGCGCTGAGCGGCGTGGCTGGCAGTTATTCGGGGGCGAGGGTTGCCTCGAGCACTTGCAGGCTGTAGCGGAGCTCGCGCGCGCCCGGCTCGGGACGAATGAGCGTGAAGAACTGCTCCGTCTGAGCGGGGACGCGCATCTGCTTCGGGAGATCGGCCGTGGCGGCAACGCCGCGACCAGTGACGGTCATGGTCACATCCACCGCGCGGTCGTAGCCGTTTCGAATGAAGGCAATGTAGGTCGCGTCCAAGCGCTCGGTTCGAAACTCCACCTGCCGGTTGAAGGGGACCTGCGCACTGTGGGAACTGAAGTCCGCCGGGTCGAGATCCCGACCGAAGACGGGTTCAAAGGGTTCCCCGCCTGGGTGGCTCGCGTAGTAGTAGCGGCCCTCCTCGGGCGAAACAGGACCTGCGTGTCCGCGAAACTTTATCGGAATCGACTGCATCGTACCGTCCTCGAGGGGGACACGCACGTCGAAATGAAGGTGAGGACCGGCGCTGCGCCCGGTGTTGCCGCTGTAGCCGATGTGCTGTCCGGCTGATACGCGGTCTCCCACCTCCACGATACTTCCGCCGGTCCGCAGATGTACGTAGTTGGCAAAGGAGCCGTCATCGTGAGCGACGAGGATGTAGTTTGCATGCTCGCCGTATCGGGCCGACGGACCACCGATGCGCGAGTCTTGCTTTACCTCCACCACGAGCCCCGGACGGGCCGCGTGCACCGGCGTGTCCGTGTCGAGATCGAAGTCGATTGCGTACTCGTTCTCGCCAAAGTGGGTGAAATCGCCCTGATAGCCTTGCGTGACGCGATGCTTGGTTCCGTGCGCGAACGGGAAAAGGTAGCGGTGTGAATCGTCGTGATCGGCATCCGTAGGATCCCCGCGCGCAAAGGAGTAGGAGACGCTGTAGCCGCGGCGCTCGTTCGGATCGTCGAGGTCGAGGGTGAACAGATACACCCGTTCCGCGCCCGGCTCGAGCGTGCGGTTGTATGGAAGCTCAAAATCCGCCTCGAGATTGACGAGGTTTTGAAAGTCCACCGTCACATAGGTTTCGATGAGGTGTGAGCTGTCGGCAAAGAAGTCGTAGCCGTCCTCCTCGTTGCGCTCTCCGTACACGCGAACGAGGTCCTGCTGGGCCTCCGCGCGGCCGACCGCGGTGAATGTGCTCATGATGATCAGTCCCGTAACCAATATGCTCGATGCTCTCATTGCCTGTTGAGTAACATACACTAATTCGAGGCGCCGCGACACTGGACACGGGCGGAAAAGTCCCGCGATAATCATAGGGTGAGTCGCCTGCTTTTCAAACGCTACCTCGTCCCCTTCAGTCTCCCGGCTCTGGTGATACCGCCCGCCCTGGTAATTCTGGGCATAGTCGTGGCCCTGCTCGTCACGCCGACCTCCCGGGCTTCCGACAGCGTCGCTGCCGCCGCAGATCCGCCGGCCGCCGCCGACAACGCCGACGCGCCGGGAACGCCGAGTGCCGGCGGGCAGGCGGGCGCGGCGCGGACCCCGGGTGCGGACCGCGCGCCCGAAGACGCGTCGGAGCTCTTGCTGACGTTTCTCGGTGACATCATGGCCCACACGGTGAACTTCTCGATGGCCGATTACGCCCGCATTTACGAGGATGTGCGCGATGAGCTCCGAAGCGATGACCTCACCTTTGCAAACCTCGAAACGCCGGTCCTCGCATCCCGGCCATACGAGACTTATCCCCGGTTTAACGTTCGTCCCGAGTACGCTCGGGCGGCGGCCGACGCCGGTGTCGATGTGTTGTCGGTGGCCAACAACCACGTCACCGATTGGGGAGCGGACGGTGTTGCCGAGACGAGATCTGCCATGGGCCTTCTCGCCGCGAGTCACGGGCTGGCATCAAATGGAACGCGGCGGAACGCCGGCGCAGAGCTCGAGGTAACGGAGCTTCATGCCGGCGGGCGGCGGATCGGGTTTGTCGCAGTGACACAGGCGCTCAACGTGCCCGACGGGCGAGAGCTCGTTCAGATTGTCGACTATCGGGACCCCGTCGCGGCGGACGTTTTCGCGCAGTGGGTCTCCGTCCGGGCATCGGGCTTCGACCTCTTTATCGTCTCCTATCACGGCGGGCGGGAGTATGCGCTCGAGCCGGATCCGGCAAAGGCAGTCTTCTTCGAACGATTGGCCCGCGCCGGGGCGGATGTCGTGTGGTCGCATCACCCCCACGTGGTGCAGCCCTGGCGCTACATCGAGCGGGCCGACGGCAACTCGGCCCTCATCCTGCACTCCACCGGAAACTTCATCTCCGGGCAGGCCTGGCGTCTCGGGCCCGAGCACGCGGAAACCGCTCGTGCTCACACCGGCGACAGCCCCCTGTTCCAGGTCCGAGCCCGCTGGCAGCACAGCGACGGCGCCCACGAGCGCCTTCTTCTCCAACATGAGCCGCTACTCGCGGCGAATTATCGTGACCCCGTCCACGGGATGGTCGTGCGACGCCTCGACGAGCTCATCCGAAGCGATATCGATCCGCGGTGGAAGCGCTACTACGTTGTCAGGAGAAACGCGTTGCAGGAAGTCGCGTGGCGCTCCGAGCGCGTGCGCATCGCCTCCGGCTTGGACTAAGGGGGCGGGAGCTGCTATCTTTGCGCAACGAGAGGGGAGGATATCAGCATGGCACACAGCGTCGTTCCCGAGGCCGAGGAAATCCTCGACCAGGAGTTCCGCGTACTCGATAAAGGCTTCGTTCGGCTCGTGGATTATCTCGGCGGCGATGAGCGCATCGTGCAGTCGGCGCGGGTGTCCTACGGCGCCGGCACCAAGACCTTTCGCGAGGACCGGGGGCTCATCAGGTACCTCATGCGCAACGAGCACAGCTCTCCCTTCGAGCAGGTGGTGCTCACCTTCCATGTCAAAGTGCCCATTTTCGTGGCCCGCCAATGGATCCGCCACCGTACCGCGCGGGTAAACGAGATCTCCGGGCGCTACAGCGTCATGACCTCGGAGTTCTACGTGCCGGAGGGCCAAAACATTGCGCTTCAGAGCGAGAACAACCGCCAGGGACGCGAGGCCGATGCGGTCACGCCGGAGATGCAGCAGGAGATAGCAGAGAGGCTTGCAGACGAGCAGAAACGCTCATACGGTTCCTACGAGAAGCTCCTCGATGAGGGCCTCGCCCGCGAGCTTGCCCGCATCAACCTGCCGTTGAGTCTCTACACCGAGATGTATTGGCAGATCGACCTGCACAATCTGTTTCACTTCCTGAAGCTGCGTATGGACAATCACGCGCAGTATGAGATCCGCGCCTATGCCGATACGATGTTCGACATTGCCAAACGGGTTTCGCCCGCTGCTTGCGAGGCCTTCACCGACTACGTGGTCGAGTCTGTCAGATTCTCCGGTGCCGAGGCCGAGGCCTTGAGATCTGCACTGGGACTGGCCGCGAGCGAGCCCGCGGTCCCGCCGCATCTCGAGCAGGCGGCCGAGGCGGCCGGCATCACCGGTAAAGCGCTGTCTCGGTTTCTCGGGAAGCTCTCGCACGAATGATACACGGAGGGAACGCATGATCCGCGACGACACTGAGGGCTACGTGATGGCCGTCACAACCATAGAGCCCGAGAGGGGCCGTGAGCTCGCGGCCGGCCTCGTGGAGGCGGGGCTGGCGGCCTGTGTGCAGGTCGTACCGAAGGTCGAGAGCTTCTACGTGTGGCAGGGAAAGGTGGAAACCGACCCCGAGGCGGTGCTTCTCTGTAAGACGCACCGGCGGAAGCTTCCAGATATCGAGAAACACTTCGCCGATCACCATGGCTATGACGTGCCGGAGCTGATCGCCGTACCCATCACCGCCGGGCTCGACAGCTACGTATCCTGGATGGGCGAGACCCTCGGGCTGAGCTCGCGGGAAGGAACGTCCCGGACATGAGAAACCGGACTCACGTCGGGACCTCGCTTCCGCCGGGAGGAATTCCGATCTCGCCGATCGAGGAAAGCACGCGCTCGAGCGGCCGTGTGGTCGATGTAGGCACCGGAGCGGGTGCTGCCGAGGCCGCCCCCGGGGACGATCGACTGAGCTTTATCACCTTCGAGAAGGGCACCGCCGCCGTTCGCTTCTACCCCGGCGGCATCGTTCGCATCACGCTTTCCCGAGCGGACGCGCGGAAGGCGGCGCCGTCCTACGCGATCGCAGGGACGGCCCCCGAGACGCTCGCGCCCGCCGTCGACGACGGCACCGAGCAGCTCGTGCTTGTCGCGGAGGGGCTCACCCTTCGCATCGAGCGAGAGACCGGAGACTTCGAGCTTCGCAGAGATCCCGGAGACAGCAGGCTCGCGACCATGGGCGGGGCATTTCGCTACAACCGCCGGGTGATGGGTATGCGCTTCCCGCTCGGCGCAGACGACAGGGTCTACGGACTCGGCGAGAAGACCGGTTTTCTCGACAAGCGCGGGCGGGGCTACCGCATGTGGAACACCGACGAGTCGACCCATCTGCCGACCGGGGATCCGCTCTACGTCACCGTGCCGCTTGTTATCCGCTCCGACCGGCAGGGGGCGGTGGGCGTCTTTTTCGATGAACCTGCGCGCTCGTGGTTCGACATCGGTTCGGCGCGGCCCGACGTCTGGAGCGTGGCCGCGGAAAGCTCCCAGCTCGACTTCTATGTCATCGTCGCCGACCAGGTCTCCGGCGTCGTCGAGCGCTACACCGCACTGACCGGCCGAATGCCGTTGCCTCCCGCATGGGCGCTGGGTTTCCAGCAGAGTCGTTACAGCTACTACCCCGACACACGGGTGCGGGAGGTTGCCGAGACCTTCCGGGGCAAACAGATTCCCTGTGACGCCGTGTATCTCGATATCGACTACATGGACGGGTACCGGGTGTTTACCTGGGACCCCGAGTGGTTCCCCTCTCCCGCTCGTCTTGCGGAGGATCTCTCGGACCTGGGGATGCGAGTCGTAACGATAGTTGATCCGGGCGTGAAGCTCGACCCGGATTACCACGTCTACCGAAGCGGGCTCGCCGGCGATCATTTCTGCCGTCGCCCCACGGGAGAGGTCTACGAGGGCGAGGTATGGGCCGGCCCCTCCGCATTCCCGGACTTTACCCGCGCCGAGACACGTAGCTGGTGGGCCGAACTCCACGAGGCACTGCTCGCGAACGGCGTGGCCGGTATCTGGAACGACATGAACGAGCCCGCGGATTTCTCCGGAGACTTTGAGATCCGCACCGATTTCACCCCGCCGGCGGACGTTACCGTGCGCCCCGACGGGGAGGGAACGCGGGCGCTGGAGCGATACCACAACGTCTACGGCCACAACATGTGCCGCGCCACCACCGAAGCCTTCGAGCGCCACCTCCCCGGGCAGCGACCCTTTGTCCTCACCCGCGCCGCCTACGCCGGCACCCAGCGATACGCGGCGGTGTGGACCGGCGACAACCACAGCTGGTGGGAACACCTCGCCTCGATGATCCCCATGGTGCTCAACATGGGCCTCTCGGGCTTTCCCTTCGTCGGTGCCGACGTCGCCGGATTCGAGGCCGACGCCACGCCCGAGCTCTTCGCACGCTGGATCGAGGCGGCCGCCTTCATGCCGTTCTTCCGGGCACATACATCGGCCCGTACCCGGGCGCACGAGCCCTGGTCCTTCGGCACCGAGGTCGAGCAGATCGCGAGATACTACGTGGAGCTTCGCTACTATCTGCTCCCCTACATATACGGGCTCTTTCACGAGGCGGCGCGACACGGATCACCGGTTGCGCGGCCGCTTCTGTGGCACTATCCCGCCGACGAGCGTACGCGGAACCTCAACGACGAGTTTCTCCTCGGCGCGGATCTCCTCGTTGCGCCGATTCTCTCTCCCGGCGCTCAGGCACGCTCCGTCTATCTGCCGCAGGGAGAATGGTACGACTTCTGGTCGGAGGAGTTGCTCCGGGGTCCCTCCGATATCATCGCACAGGCTCCGCTCGACACCCTTCCCCTTTACGTACGCGCCCCCTCAGTGGTGCCGACCGCCGCGCCGTCGCGAAATGCCGAGGACACTTTGGCCGGCGAGATCACCCTCCACATCTACCCCGGAACTCGGGCGGTTGATGAACACAGCGCCGTGCGGCTCTACCATGACGACGGGATCTCACTTTCTTACCAGGAGGGAAACCGCAGCGTGAGAGATGTGCGCCTGTCGGTCGGGTCCGAGGAGGTCCGTGTTGCGGTGGTTGACGAGCATCCGGGCTACGACAATGCACCCGCAGCATATTCCCTCATTCTTCATGAGGACGGAGGGCGGAAGGACGCGGTTGCCGTGCCGGCTGCCGAGGACAAGGGCAACGGCGAGGTCGACCGGGTCGTCTTTCGGCGCGGAGACTGACGGCGCCGCGGGCTAAGAAGCCCGGCGCCGTGCGCTACAGCGTTGCGCCGGAGCTACACCGTGACAATGTAAAGTGCCGCGCCGGCGGCGCTCGAGAGCACGCAACTCACCGCATTGACGACATCATTGGTCACAGCGGCGAAACCGCGGGTCAACGTATTTGGTTGTTTATCGAGACTCGCGAGTCTGCGCTCTGTGGTGGCGCCGGTGTTGCTGTCGGCGTACTGAGCCTGCAGGGTGGCACCGAGAATGCTGTCGATGACGGAGCCGAAGAATCCGCCACCGGTAACGACAGCGAACACGGAGGCAAGCGCCGGTGACCAGCCGGTGGTGAGGCCGTAGCCCGCGGTGAACACCGCCGCGATAAGCGCTGAGCCGGCCGCCGAGGCCCCGAAGCCGAGCGGCGTCACCCCGCCGGAGGTTCCGCGCGGAAGGGGTTTGCCGGTGAGGATGGAGACCGGACGCCGGGAGGAGAGCACGCCGATCTCGCTTGCCCAGGTGTCGGCGTTGGCCGCCGCAAAGGAGATCGCGACGGCTATGAGAAACATGGGCGCCCCCGTGGCCGCCCAGCCGGCGCTCATGATGAGACCGACCCCGCCATTTGCGAGCACCTGCACGTGATCCCGTCGGCTTCCTTTTTCGTGGAGCACTGAGAGATCATCCTTGGCGCTTGCCTTGAGATGGCTCAGTACGGAAGAGGAGCCGAAGAACATCATCAACAGGACCCAGGAAATCCATCCGCCAAAGAAGAGTATCCCCGCGCCCACGGCGAACCCCGCGCAGGCACCGCTCGCGGTGACCGCCTCACGCCTTCGCGCACCGAGGGCGGCAACGCCGTTGAGAACAATTGCGATGAGGAGCCCGGCGATGTTCATGCGAACACCCCGTTATAGAAAAGTGCCGTGAGGATGGGTACGGTGATGTTGTCGACACCGTAAGGGGTCGCGAACTCCACGACGGTGGCGGCGACGGCGGTGATGAGTGCCGGCACGATGGCTGCCGCGAGAACTCCGCCGCGGGAGGGGTGGGCGAAGTAGGTGAACAGGGCTGCCATGACGGCGGAGGCGAGGAACATGGTGAGCGTCCCCGCCAGCGACTTTCGGCCGCCGAGAAGGTAAACAACCGGACTACGCGCCGCGCGTCCTACCAGAGAAGCAAGCCCGTCGCCGTAGCCAAGGGTCAGTATCCCGATCCCGGCGACGTATGCAGGCATCGGACCGACGTAGGAAAGCAGCACGAGCAGGAGCAACGAAACGGGGAAGTAGATTGTCCCGAGGTTGGTCCGGGCGGCTTCGTCTTCCATTGCCTCGAACAGGCGGGTGCGATGTGAGTAATAGTTCAGCACGATGAACACCACCGGTCCCACCGCAGCAAAGACGACGCCGTCATGAAAATACATCGCCATGAGCCACCAGTGGGAGACGCCGATGTGGACGATCTTCCGCGAGACGGTCGAGTCGACGAGCCCTCCCCGCCACAGTAGCTGCGCGAGGCCGATGAGCGCAAAGATGAAAACGAACTCGGTTGCAAGGCCGATCCAGTTCAACATTGGCCGCTTCACTATACGAAAACCGGCGCTACGGGGCAACGTCGTCGACGCCGTTGCTTATGACGACGCCGTTTCTGAGCCTTGCTCTGCCTCCGCGGCATCTCGGCGAGCAGCGTCGAGGTCGACGATCTCGAATGATTCATGCGTGACCTCGAAACTTTCCGCCATTCCCGATGTCATGTAGACGCTGCGCTCCTTGGTCACGAACGCGGCCTCGATACCGTCGAGACTCTCGATGAGCTCCGCGCCCCGCTCGACCCCCATCACGTAGACCGCAGTAGAAAGCGTGTCGGCCTCTGTGGAGTCGCCGGCCACAATCGTGACGCTCGAGAGGCCGGTGCGGGCGGGATGGCCCGTTTCTGAGTTTATGATGTGATGGTAGCGAACGCCGTCTGCTTCAAAGTAGCGCTCGTAATCACCGGAGGTCACCACGGTCATCGCCTCGTCCTCGACGATGCCGAGGAACTCGCCGCGGTTTTGCCGGGGGTTCTGTATACCGATTTTCCATTTGCTTCCGTCGGGCTTTACACCGATCGCGAGAATATTTCCCCCGAAGTCGAGCAGGGCGTGCTCGATGCCCTCCTCGCGGAGGATGCGAGCCACCTCCTCGGCGGCGTAACCCTTAGCGATGCCGCCGACATCGAGGCCCATGCCCTCTTCGGGCAGATAGATCGTCTGCTCCTCGGCATCGAGGCGCACTTTTCGGTAGTCGACCTTCTCGAGACGCTCGGCGATCTCCTCCTCCGAGGGCACGGCGGCGTAC
>JAAAOH010000086.1 GCA_009908925.1 Spirochaetota bacterium
CTTCTCGCCGGCTCGCTCGTTGCCCTTGCAGGGTTCCTGGGCGTGGTTCTGGCGGCAGGTGCACAGGAATCAGCCCCTTCCACACGGGAGGTGACGATCGGCCGCGACGTCTCAATAGAAGTCCAGCAGGGAAGAAAGGACTACCCCTTCGAGCTCTCAGAGCGCGAGTGGCGCAGCCGACTCTCGGACTTCGAGTACTACGTCCTCAGGGAGGACGGCACCGAGCGGGCCTTCGCCAATGAGCTCTACGATAACAAGCAGGAAGGCGTCTACTACTCACGGGCGACGGGACAACCCCTGTTCAGCTCAGAGCACAAGTATAGCTCGGGGACCGGGTGGCCGAGCTTCTGGCGCCCGATTGATGACGATGCGGTGGACTACTACATCGACCGAAAGATGTGGATGGAGCGGATCGAGGTTACCGATTCCTCGAGCGGATCACACCTTGGGCATGTGTTCGAGGACGGCCCGGAGCCGACCGGACTCCGCTACTGCCTGAACTCGGCGGCCCTCATCTTCGTGGCTGAAGGCGAGGAGCCACCTCAGATTGTGAAGGACTACGAGGCCAGATACGGCGAGTAGCCTGCTCACGCGAAACCGGCCGCCGATCCGGGCAAAGATACGGCCACACCCCGTGTACGCACGGGGTGTTTTTGTTATATTTATGCGAGACTGCTGAGGAGGTCTTCATGAAGGTGAGATGGCGTGGCACGGCTCTCGTGGCACTGGTGATAGCACTGGCGGGATGCGGCGGCGGAGAGGAAATCTCGGTCGAGGAGGCGGAAGGCCGACAGGACATCGCCCGGAACGAGCTGTTGGACAAAACCGTTCGCAAGCCGGGGCCCGGTGACTGGGTGGAAGGTAGTATCGGGGGAACCTGGGTGTCCTCCATCAACAACGACCCCAAAACCTTCAACCCGGTCAACGTCACCGACGCGGAGACCGACTCGATCGTCAGCGTACTCTACGACTACCTCGCCGACTACGACCCCTACGAGCGGGAGTGGACACCGAATCTTGCCGACTGGGAGATCGAGGTCGACGAGGAGGCAGGGACCCTTCGCGTGGTGTTTACCCTCCGCGACGACCTCTACTGGACCACTCCCGGCCAATCGGACGAGGAGGGCGTGAAGGTCACCTCGGACGACGTCGTGTACTGGTACCGCGAGATAGCCGGAGATCCCGCCTTTCAGATGAGCTCGAACGCCCAGCAGTACGTGGAAATGCCCGACGGCAGCACCGAGCGCATCACCGCCGAGAAGATCGACGAGCGCCGCTTCGCGCTGAATTATCCGCGGATCGTCGCGAACCCACTCTTGTCATCCAATATGGAGTTCGGCCCCCGCCACATTTACAAGCCGGCCAAGGACGAAGGCGGGGTGGAAGGCGTGCTCAACATCTACAGCGTTGACACCGAGGTCACCGAGATCCCGTCTCTCGGGCCCTACCACATCGTGGAGTACTCACCGGGCGTGCGCCTCGTGATGCAGCGGAATCCTTCATACTGGAAGCAGGACGAGTGGGGCAGCGGCATCCCCTACGTCGAGCGGGCGATCTACCGCATCGTCCCCGACCGCAACACCGAGCTCCTGCTCTTCCTCGACGGCACCAAGGATGTCTACAGCGCCCGCCCCGAGGATCTCGACCAGCTACTTAACAGCGAAGACCCCGACTACACCGTCTACAACGGCGGCGAGTCGCTGGGCTCAGCGCTGATCTCCTTCAATCAGAATCCGGAGAATCTCGATCCGGCAAAGCACTCCTGGTTCACGCAGAAAGAGTTCCGCCAGGCCATGAGCTCGCTTCTCAATCGCGAACGCATCGTGCGGCAGGTGTACCGCGGTCTCGCCGCGCCGGCGCATCACTTCTTCGCCCGGGCAAACCCCATGTTCAACCCCGATATGGAGCTCGAGTACACCTATGACCCCGAGCGCGCCGTGGAGCTCCTCGCCGAAATCGGCATCGAGCAGGACGAAGAGGGAATCATGCGGGATGCCGATGGGAACCCCATCGAGTTCGACATCAACATGGGCGCGGAGAGCACGCTCGCGATCGATATGGCCAACATTTTCGCCGATGAGCTCGACGAGGTCGGTATAACCCTCAACGTGCGGCCCATCGACTGGCAGGCCCTGATCGAGCGCATGACGAGCACCTACGACTGGGATGCGGTAACCATCGGTCTGGGAAGCAACTACTGGCCGACCGGTGGTTCCAACGTGTGGCCCTCCCACGGGAATCTTCATCTGTGGCATCCGCTGCAGGAGGAACCCGCGACCGAGTGGGAGGCCCGCATAGACCGGCTGTACAACGAGGGCAAGTTCACCATCGACGAGGCGCGGCGCAGGGAGATTTACGACGAGTACCAGAGCATCATCCTCGAGCAGCTTCCGGTCATCTATACCGTGCACACCCTCTCCTTTCTCGGGGTGCGGGATAAGTGGGCGAACGTCTACTACGATACGCTGGGCGGCCTGGAGACCGAACGCGTCTTCCTCGAGGACGAGGAGTGAGCAGAGCTCCTGAGTGATGAAACGACTCGTACCGCTTCTGCAACAGGCAGGGCGCCCGCTCATGCCGGTGTTCGCAAAGCTCTACGCATTCCGCGGGCGACATCCGCTTGTGGTGTTCATCATCACGCGGGCGGTGTCCATGGTGACCATCCTGCTCGTGCTCGGCCTGCTGGTATTCGGGCTCATGTCGCTGTCGCCGGGAAACATCGTGGACAACTATGTCCGCAGCCAGATGCTGATGCAGGCGGAATTCCGTCAGCAGGATAACACCTACAGCGAAGAGGCCATCGAGTCGGCGAAGGAAAGGCTCGGGCTCAACGATCCGTTCTACGTGCAGTACGGGCGATGGCTCAAACAGGTATTCGTCGACCGTGATCTCGGCAGGAGCCTGATCTCCCGCGCCCCCATTCTCTTTCTCGTGCGCGACAGAATGGTGAACTCGCTCATTCTCAATCTGATATCGCTGTTCTTTCTCACTATCATCTCCTTCGGGCTCGGGATATACTTCTCCTCCAAGGTCGGCACGCGCGTCGACCTCGCGGCGACCTTCACCGCCCTGCTTCTCCACGCGTTTCCGGGCATCCTCCTGCTCATCCTGCTGCAGCTCTTCGCCTACGTCTCGGGCGTCTTCCCCATCACCGCCTACCCGGACTTTCCCTTTCAGGAGGCACCGACCCGCTTCGTGTTCAGCTACGTCCACCACATCATTCTCCCGCTCATCGGCGCCTTCCTCGGCGGGATCGGCGGGACCATGCGAATGATCCGGGCAACCATGCTCGATCAACTCGGTAAGCCCTACATCACCTCGCTGCGCAGTCGCGGTGTGCCGGAGCGTCGCGTGTACCTCGCGCACGCATTCCGAAACACGCTGAACCCCTACATCACCTCAAGCGCAAACCTCTTCGCCGGGCTCTTCTCCGGCTCACTCATACTGGAAATCATCTTCTCCTATCCGGGAATCGGACGATTGATGTACGAGGCAGTGCGGCAGGAGGACATCAATCTCGTGCTCGCGAACATTATGTTCATCAGCTTTCTGATTCTACTCGGCATGGTGGTTGCGGATATCCTGCTCGCGGTGGTCGACCCACGCATCAAGTACGGGAGCGAGTGACGGCATGCGGCGCTTTCTCTACCGGCTGTTCAGACGTAAAGTAGCCCTCGTCTCGGTGATCGTCCTCATCATGCTCTATGGCGGAATGTTCTTTGCCGAGTTCATCTCCCCCTACGAGCATACGACGGTGTTCGAGGAGCACGCCTATCATCCGCCGAACGTCCGACTCTACTCCGAGCGTCTCGGCTTCCGGCCCCAGGTGCAGAAGACGATCCTCGTCGACCAGATAAACTATCGCTACCTCCGCCTTGCGGATGTCCACGTGCCGATAAAGCTCTTCGTGCGTGGACCGGAGTACAAGCTGTGGGACCTCATCCCGATGAACGTCCACCTCTTCGGCACGACCGAGCCCTACCAGGCGGGCGAAACGTGGGAGGACGGTGGGCAGACCTACCCCGTCTACCTCTTCGGCGCCGACAATCTCGGGCGGGATCTCTTCTCGCGGGTGCTCTACGGCTCACGCATCTCGCTCACCATCGGGTTCCTCGGGATAGCCATCTCGCTCACCCTGGCGATCATTTTTGGGGGGCTTGCAGGGTACTACGGCGGAGTCACCGACTGGATCATCATGCGGGTCGCCGAGCTCTTCATCCTCGTGCCGGGGCTCTACATGATCCTGTTTCTGCGGTCCATCCTCTCACGTGATCTGAACTCGGGGCAGGCCTTTATCATCATCACGGTCATCCTGTCGCTCGTCGGCTGGCCGGGGAGCGCCCGGCTCATTCGCGGGCTCGTGCACAGCATAAAGCGGGAGGACTTCATTACCGCGGCGCAGCTTCAGGGGGTGCCGCCGCTCGTCATCATCTTCAAGCAGATCATCCCCCAGATGTCGTCCATACTGATCGTCAGTATCGCACTCGGCATCCCCGGGTTCATCCTCGGCGAGACCGTTCTCTCCTATCTCGGGCTCGGCATCGTGGATCCCGCGGTGAGCTGGGGCTCTCTGTTGAATCGGGAGGTAACCTCTCTCACGAACCTCAGTAACTTTCCGTGGTTCCTCTACCCCGGGCTCTTCCTCCTCATCACAACGCTTGCGTTCAACTTTCTCGGCGATCTCTTGCGGGACGTCTTCGACCCTTACTACCGGGAGAAATCGGGCTGATGAGATTGCTCGACGTCAGGGATCTGCACATCGATTTTGCCACCGAGAAGGGCCTGCTCCACGCAGTTCGGGGCGTGGACTTCGCCCTCGAGGAGGGTGAGGTGCTCGGGATCGTCGGGGAGAGCGGCTCGGGGAAAAGCGTCACCGCCCACTCCACGATGCGCCTCCTGCCCCCGAATGCGCAGTACGCCGGCGGTGATGTGCTGTATCGGGGAGAGTCGGTATTCGGCTACGGGTACGAGCGCCTGCGCGGCTTTCGCGGGCGGGAGATCGGCGTGATCTTCCAGGAGCCCGGCCGCTCATTCGACCCCATCTACTCCATCGGAAAGACCATGGCGGAGACCATTCGCGCGCATGAGCCCGAGCTCACCGACGAAGAGATCCACGAGAAATCGATCCGGCTGCTGCAGGAGACGAACGTCCCCTTCCCCGAGGACCGGCTTTCGAACTTTCCGCATCAGTTCTCGGGCGGGCTGCTGCAGCGTATCATGATCGCCCTCGCCCTCGCCTCCGACCCCAGGGTGCTCATCGCCGACGAGCCGACGACCTCCCTCGACGTCACGATACAGGCGGGCATCATCGACCTCCTGATCCGCCTCAAGGAGGAGCGAAACCTCTCCATCATCTTCATCACGCATAACCTGGCGCTGATATCCGGAATCGCCGATCGCATCGTGGTGATGTACGCGGGGCTCGTCATGGAGCAGGGACCGACGAGCGAAGTCCTCGCCGCCCCCCGGCATCCCTACACGCGTGCGCTTCTGAACTCCATCCTCGATCTCGGACAGCACTACACAGACACGCCGATCACCGCCGTGGCCGGGACGGTACCCGATCCGCTCAGCCCGGACGTCGGCTGCCCCTTCGCCCCGCGCTGCCCCCTTGCCGAGGCCGCCTGCCGGGAGGCGATTCCGCCCTTCATGCAGGATGGCCACCTGCACAGATGCCGCTTTCCGGGAGTCAAGGAGTAGCGATGCTCGAGCTGAAAGACGTACACAAGCGCTACGATCTGCAGGCAGGATTCTTCGCGCCGGTGGGCCGCTACGTCTACGCGGTAAACGGGGTCAGTCTGACCGTGGGAGAGAACGAGGTCTACGGCCTCGTCGGCGAATCGGGCTGCGGGAAGACCACGACCGCCCGGCTCGTCGTTCGCATGCACGATATCGACTCCGGCGAGATCAGGTTCACCGATCGCCGCGGCGAGGCGTTCGACATCCCCGAGCTCGACAAACAGGGGCTCGCCATTCTGAGAAATCGCGTGAAATACATCTTTCAGGACCCTGCCAAGTCCCTCAATCCCCGGATGAACATCGAGGACATCCTGCTGACCGGCTACCGCTACTCGCCGTTCTGGCCCGGAAAGAGGCAGGCCCGCGAGGAGGCAAAGAAGATTCTCGACGACGTCGGGCTCAATCCCGGCGACCTCGACCGCCGTCCGGCGGACTTCTCCGGCGGGCAGCGACAGCGTATCGCCATCGCCCGGGCCCTCATGGCAAAGCCCGAGCTCCTCATATGTGACGAGGTCGTCTCCGCCCTCGATGTCTCCATTCAGGGGCAGATCCTCAATCTGCTGCTGCGCCTCAAAGACGAGCACAAGCTCTCGATGCTCTTCATCGCCCACGATCTCGCGGTCGTCTCGTATATCGCGGATCGCATCGGCGTGATGTACCGTGGCCTCCTCATGGAGGAGGCGCCGGCGCAGACCCTGGTCGCCGAGCGTCGCCACCCCTACACCCGGCACCTCTACGCCGCCATTCCCCAGCTCGACCCCACACGGCGCATCACCCGCAGCCCCTACACGCAGTTCGCAGAAACCCCCGACCCGACGGTGAGCCCGCTCGCGGAGGGCGCCGCCGCGGGCGCCGCCGGCAACGCTGGCGCGGCTCCGTCCGAGCCCGACCCGCATCCCCGGGCCGCCCGCTCCGGCATGGACGAGGTAGCGCCGGGACACTTCGTTTCGGTGTACTTCCGCGAGGAGCAGGAAGCCGAGGTCAGCCGCTGAGGGTGTCCTCGGTTACGACGGCGAGGCGCGGGGCCCGAAACCCCACCCAGAGCCCGCCGCCGAGCAGTGCAGCGCCGAGAAGCAGCAACAGGAGATAGCCCGGCAGCACCCCGGAAAACACCGAGGGCACGGCCACGCCCAGCAGGGCGAGCACGGCCCCCGCCGCAGCGGTGAGTGCGCCAACCCAGATCAGGACGGTGCCGAGTACGGCAATCCGGCGGCGCCGGCGCTCGAAGCTCTCGGCGACGATCTGAACCCAGCGGAACGCCTTGGTCTGATCGACCTCGTGATGATCCGCGATGCGCCTGCTGATCTCCACGAGCTCCGTCCCCGCGCGCAGCTCCGCTACCATCTCCGGCAGAGCCTGAGACGACTTTTCAGCATCCAGCCGACGTTGTTCCTCAAGCGTCATGACCATTGCCTCCGGTCAGACCGAACGGCCCCACATCCCGGTTGCGGCCATGACCGAAACCGTACGGCGCGAGGAAGCCGATGACCACGAAAACCGCGCCCAATCCCGCGAACACGATGGTGCTTCCCCACAACCCCCAGGCGGAGCCGAGCCGGCCCGTTTCCGGCTCGTCGGGATCGTAGTACACCCTCACCTGCTCGTCGATATCGTACACTCGCGAATTGCGACCCGAGGGTGCAGTAAACTCCACCCGCCGTCCCGCCGGGGTATCGAATCTCACCACGGGATAGTAGAGGACACCGGCGTCCCCGCCGATGAAGGGCGGTGCCGCGCCCTCCACCCGCTCGTAGCCTGTGACCGTTCCCTGCACCTCACGAGCCTGCTGCATGAAAAAGAGTGTGCCGAGCGCCTGGATGGCACCCACCAGAATGAGCGCCCCGCCTATGAGTTTGAAGAAGTTTCCGAACAGTTGTCGTGCGTTCATAGTCGAGCTCAAGTATACTACGCGGCAGGCGGGTGGCGGCAATCGCACGGCGGGGGTGACAACCCGACCTGGAGGCGCACCCCACGCGGTGGCCCGCAATCGGGCGCGCAGGTCCCCGGCTCGAGCTTTACTGCGACCGTCGACTTTTATATCTTTTCAACTATGGAACAGACAACCGACACGAAGAAAGCGATATTGGATCTCGAGGGGGCAAACTGCACCTCATGCAGTATCGCCATCGAACATCTCGGCAAGAAGCTCGACGGGGTTCACGACATTATGGTCGACCGCGGCACGAGCACGGTGCAGGTCGAGTACGAGGGGGACATCAAGACTCTGGACAAGATCTGCGACTTCGTGGATCGTCTCGGCTACCACGCCTCGATCCGTCAGACGGAGGAGTAGCGCCCGCGCGCTTCAGGTCGGAACGGCCTCACCGTCTTTCATGCCCGCAATGCGAGCATTGAGCCTCGACAAACGCTGTGCGAGCAGCCTTGCGAGGAAGATGCCGTAATGCGGGTTTTCTTTTATCGCGTTCACAAAACTGTTCTTCGAGATGCGGATGAGACTGCTGTCTCCGCGTGATATCACCGTGGCCGACCGCCTGTCGTTCAGCAGAAACGACATCTCTCCGAGAAACATGTCTTCAGACCCGAGGCTGGTGATGTGCTCGCCACCGGAGTACACCTCGAGCGTTCCCGAGACGATGTAGTACAGGTAGTTTGATTCCTCGCCCTCGGTGAATACCACGTCACGGTCCGAGAACGGTGTCTCTTCTTGGTCCTGGAAGATGCCCGGTACCGCGTTTACCTCGTGAGTAGCATGCGAGAGCTCGAAGGAGACTTCGTTCCCGGCGTCGTTGTACTGCAGGTTTTCCATATAATGGCTGGTCATGGTGATGCCGTGTCCATGCAGTGCCAGGTTGGGTCCGTGCGAGTTGGAGGCGATCCGCGAGCGCCAGTCGAAACCCTTTCCCTCATCGCGAATGCGAAAATAGGACCGCTCGGGCGTGATACGGTATGTGAAATGCACCCGCTTGTTGCGCACTCCGGGTTCCCGGGCTTTGCGGCGAATGAGCTCGATGATATCGCCGTGCTCGTCGAGCCACCGGGTCTTCTCCTCGTAGGAGATCTCGCAGTTTCCGTGCTCCACCGCATTCATGAGCATCTCGAAGAGGCCGACATGAAGCCGTTCCTTCCGGTCGATGTCTATGTAGTGAGAGTTGTAGAGGAAGTTGGTGACCAGATTCGCGTACGTGTGGACGTTGAAGGGGTCATTGTCCATGACGAGGTTGCCGGAGATGCTGCCGGTGAGGTAGCTCTGGATGCCCCGCTGGAAGAGGATCTGGCGATTCTGCACGATGATTCGCAGTACGCGGAAAAAACTCGAGACGAACTGCCCGCGGGGAATGAGGCTAATGATATTGGAGTCGGGCATCTGCTTGGAGAGCTCTTTCTCCTGACTGCCGACGTGCACACCGATGATGCCCCCGTAGTGGAGCCACGGGTCCGACTTGATGAGATCGAGAATGCTCTCGGCGTCTACGTTTGCGTCGCCGAAATTGATGACATTCACTTCCGGAAGTTCATACTTGAGGTACTCGAGGGCTCGCTCCGCGTCGTCGAAGAACACGGGCTCGAATACGTTCTGGAATTTCCCGCAGATGCGAAGAATCCGATCATTGACTTCGTGATCGGAGCTTATAACCGGCATTTTGCGCATGGTCGACCTACTCCCCGGTTTGAGTATCGGCATACTCAGGCAACAGCCCGAGCCGCCGATAGATCTCCTTTGCCACCGAGACGCGGTTGAGAATGTAGAGATGGAGGCCCCGGACGCCGTTTCCGAGGAGATCAGCTGCCTGCTCGACCGCCCACGATATACCGACCTCCGCGGCATCTTCGTCTCCTGTGCAGGCCGCCATGCGCCGCTGCAACTCCGCCGGATAGCGCGAACCGAGGGCAAAGTCGGGGATGCGCCGATAGCTCCGCAGAGACGTCACCGGCATGAGCCCCGCCACGATGGGTACGTCGATCCCGGCAACGGCACATCGCTCCCTGAAATCGTAGAAGTCGTGATTGTCGAAAAAGAGCTGCGTGCAGATGTAGTCGGCGCCGGCATCCACCTTTTCTTTCAGATGCGCCATCTCCTCCAATCGATTTGGCGTCGCCGGGTGACCCTCGGGGAAACCCGCCACGCCGATGCCGAAGCCCCGCGGGTCGGAGTGCGCGCCGGTCGCGTTGTACTCTTTGATGAGGTGGACGAGGTCGATCGCGTGCTCGAAGTCGCCGTGGGCACAGCCCACCCCGGAATCGTCCCTCGGCGGATCTCCCATGAGCGCCATCACATTGGAGATGCCGCGCGCTGCGTAGTCGTCGAGCATCGCCCATACTTCCTCCCGCGAGTGGCAGACACTGGTCAGATGCGGCACGGGAAGGAGATTCGTCTCGTTCCTGATACTGAGCACGAGCTGGTGTGTGTTCTCGCGGGTGGTGCCCCCGGCGCCGTACGTGACGCTTACAAAGCTCGGTCCGAGCTGCTCGAACTCCCTCATCGAGGACAGCAACCGTTTCCAGGCCGCATCGGTCCTGGGCGGAAAGAACTCGAAGCTGAAGGTTGTCTCGCGCTCGGCGAAAACGTCAGCGATGTGGGTGTGCTCCCTGTATCGGTCCGGGGTGTTGGGCATAGGGCAGAGACTACGGGTTTGGAGCCTTTATGGATAGAGTAGGAGGCGGGGTCACCCCCGCCGTCCTCTCACACCACCGTACGTACGGTTCCGTATACGGCGGTTCGACGACAATTAAGACACCGGAACCACGGCGTCAACGAACGAAAAGAGACCAAGGCGGTCGAAGTACCGTTTTGGAAAGGCGAGGTGCATGTGTCGGGCACCGGCGTTCCACCAGGCCCCTCGCCCATTAAGGGAAGAGCGGCGGGCGGTGTCGGCGTCGACACCCCGGGCGCGGAGATGGCGAGCGCGAGTACGCCCGCGTTTCCACTGCCGCCAGAGGATACATCTCAGGCGGCGTCGGAGCCAGCCGTCGAGTTCCTCAAAGAGATTCTTTACCTCCGCAAGGCGAAAGTAGTTGAACCATCCGCGAAGCATCGGCGTAAGCCGTGCTATAGTGGCGGCGAGGCTTCGCCCCCGCCCGCGCCGTGTTTCGGCCTTCACCTTTCCTTTGAGCCGTTGCACCGCTTCCTTTCCGACTCGTAGCCGGGGTTGCTTGTGCGCGGTCATGCTATAGCCCAAAAACGTTCGGTTCCATGGTCGATCTACCGCGCTCTTGGTGCGATTGACCGTAAGTCGCAGTTTCTCTTCCACGTACCGTTCCAGCGAGGCTAATAGGCGTTCTCCAGCACGCCGACTGTGCACGTAAATGTTACAGTCGTCGGCATACCGGCAGAAGGCGTGGCCCCGCCGCTCGAGCTCTTTGTCCAGGTCATCCAGGAGGATGTTGGACAGCAATGGTGACAGAGGTCCACCCTGCGGCGTTCCCTGCCGTGGTACTTCAACCACTCCGCCACAGAGGATGCCTGCGGTAAGGTATCGGCGAATCAGTCGGAGCGCGGCCCGATCCTGGACCTTGCGCGCAACACGACTCATCAGCACGTCGTGGTTGACCCGGTCAAAGAACTTTTCCAGGTCCATGTCCACTACCCACCGTCGGCCTTCCGCTACATAGTCCCGGGCCGCCAGTACCGCTTGGTGCGCACTTCTGCCCGGACGAAAGCCGTAACTGTGGTCGGAGAAATCTGGATCGAATACCGGAAGGAGCACCTGGTGTAGAGCTTGCTGTATGAGTCTGTCGGTGACCGTCGGTATCCCCAGAAGTCGCACTCCTTTGCCGCCAGGTTTAGGGATCTCCACCCGCCTGACCTGCTGTGGCACATAGGTGCCGAGGAGCAACTTTTCCTTGATCGTCGGCCAGTGCTGCTTTAGGTGGCCGGTCAGTTCGTTGACGCTCATGCCGTCTACGCCTGCCGCCCCGCCGTTGCGCCTCACTCGCCTGAGTGCTTCCCGCATGTTCGCGGGGTCGACCATTCGTTCGATTATGCCTGTGGTTGCATCTGGTTCTTCCGCATCCGTCGCTGCCGTGACGTTTGGGACACCACCTCCGGTACCTCGCGGATTCCGTCCGTTATCTTCCGGGATGGGTTCGGGCATTGCAGCCATACTACTCTGTCCCTCCTCCGTCTCACGAAGCGACGGTGTGAACCGTCTTGCCGTAGTTTAGGCCTTCAGCCGTGGTCGAGTCGGCCTACTATGCCCGCTGCTGACTTCCGCCGCCTTATCCCACGCCCTCTCGGACGCGGTAGCACCTTGGCCCGGCGACGGACCTCCCCGGGTAATGCGCACCCACCTTCACGCTTATGTCCGCCGCATCTACGACTCCACCTTCCGTACAGGTACCGGGCTTTGAAGATATTGGCCTCCTCACCCGATGAAGTCGCCTTCTATGCGATTTCTGTTCGTCGGACCAGCGCTTTGCCTTCGCCTTCCTTCAGATTCCACCTTACGGTGGACACCCTTGGCGTTCGGCTAACAGTTCCCCCTGTCGGGCCTGTAGGAGACTCTCACTCCCAAGTGGGTGCGCCCTGCCGGGCGCACCAATAAAAACGCCTTCCCGGAGGAAGGCGTCTCGCGTGCACATGCTACTGCGCGTGCGGAGTTACTTGGAGTAGAACTCAACAACCGCCTGCTCTTCGGCAATGGTCGGAATGAGATCGCGAGTCGGCAGCACCGACACGGTGCCCTGCAGCTCGTCCTTCGAGATCGAGAGCCATGGAGGAACGGGTCGACTGGAGTTTTCCGCCATGAGGTGACGAACGAGGTCACGCGTGGCCTTGCGGTCGCGGGCCCCGATGAGGTCGCCCGGTCGCACCGTGGCCGAGGGAACCGTAACCTTCCGCCCGTTCTGGAGAATGTGACCATGGGAGACGAGCTGACGCGCCTGCTGACGGCTGGTAGCCATCCCGAGACGGTACACGACGTTGTCGAGGCGGCGCTCGAGCAGCACGAGCATATTGGTGCCCGTTACGCCCTTCATTCCCTTCGCATGATAAAACAGGTTTCGGAACTGGCGCTCCGACAGGCCGTAGGCCCACTTGAGCTTCTGCTTCTCGGCGAGCTGGCGTCCATATTCAGTCTGCCGGATACGTCCCTTCTTGGGCTCACCGGGAGGCTTGGGTTTCTTCTTGAGTAGTCGATCGTATTTGTCGTTGCCAAAGATGTTTACGCCGAACCGGCGTACAATCTTACCCTTGGCTTTCTCGTTCCTGGCCATCCAAAAAACTCCTCACAACGTTAACA
>JAAAOH010000173.1 GCA_009908925.1 Spirochaetota bacterium
GGTGGAACCGCGGCTGGCCCGATGCGGCCACGGCCCGCCGGATCATCACCCGGTTTCGCCGCGCCGTGACGCGCGCCGACATGCTGGGGATCGTACCGGATGCGCGTATCCTGCGAATCTATCAGACATACGGACGCCTGGCCCCGTCGAACCGGGGGCTCGTGCGCGTTCTTGACCATGTCGCGAGCCATCCGCCCGCCGCGACCCGCATCATCTCGGCCCAGGTCCAGCGCGATCTGGCCGACTGGGGGTTATGGCCCGATATCCTGGCGGCCGTGCCGGGGCGTCGCGTGTCCTGGATCGCTCCGCATGACCTGGCACCCTTTCTGCACGCGCGCTTCGGGCTGGAAACCCGCCAGGGCCTGCGTATCCCGGGCGAGGCGAAATATACCGGCATGTTTGACCCGGCCACCGCCCGGCCAGGGGCCTTGCTGGATTGCCATGATGCCGTGGACGACAGTCTGGAGACCCGACCCGGCGAGACGTGGTTGGTGGCGGCGGGGTTCCGGAGTTCCCGCGGTGCGGCAGTCGGTAAGCGGCGCCTGCCGCTTCGCCGCTTTGGGGCGACCCCGCAGCGTCTCAGGGACCGCAGTCGCGTGGACGGGCCGAATCGGGCGGCGAAAGGACGGGCAGCTCATACGCTTTAACGACACCTCGAGGCGGAAGCCCAAAACGCCAGTCGAGAGTAGCATCCTCGGCATTCATCCGGTCCCGGAGATAACAAGCTAAAAAACCCGGACAGCGCGAACCTTCTGCCCTTCGTCCTTGAATCGGGCACCCCAACTACCACTGGCAAAGCCGAATGCGTGTGCGCCGTCCGAAGCGGATTCAGAGGAAGCCCAATAGTAATCCGAGGAAAAGCCGCCAATAGCGTCTTTTTGTGACATCATCTCGTCCAGCTCGTCTCTGGAGGGCAGAAACCAGTCATCGTATCCACCATGCGTGGCGTTTCTCACAATGTCCGCTGCCGGATGCTCCGTCCCAGTCATAGAATCATACGTGTTCGCGTATCCGCTTCCCACATCTGTTGACGTGCCTGATGTCGAGGACCTGTCAGTCTTCCACTGGTGTTTCCCATCGTCGGCCGTCCACGCCTCCAGGTAGCGCCACCCGTCGGAGTCTGCACCCTTGTCGTAGAACACGATCCCGCCGGCAGGACCGGTGTCGCCTACGTCGTAGGTTTCCAGATCGCTGTCGCCGCCGCCTGCTCCGGCACTATCGCACCCGCCAAGAGCAAAGGCCCCCAGCACCAGCAGTAGTGTTGCCATAATTCTTCTTGTCGTTTTCATAAAACCTCCAAAAACATGTAAGGTGCAGCGGGAGTGTTCTATCGGTACTCAACGGCGAGATAGGGTGCTTCCGTGCCGCTTTCGTCCGCGTTCATAAATATCCGGTCAGGATTCAAATCTCCGTTGTTGTCATCTGGGAAGCGAAAAACAAACTGACTCCGTGGCTCTCCGTTGTTCCAGTCATTCCTGACAGCGGCAGTGACATCAGCTGAGATCCAGCTGTCCGCATCGTCGGTAGAGGTGCTAAGCACGAACTCGCCTTCCCCCAATGCGGTATAATAGTCAGACCCGTTGAGATTGCCGTAATCGGCTCCGTACACCTCAAGCTGTCCGCCGAGCGCCGCGTATGGATCCTTGGCGTATCTGTTGACATACACATGAAGAGTAGCCGAGACAATCTCTGAGGGGCCCTGAGCAAAATCTAAGTCAAAGCTCATGAAGCCTCGGTCGACTTGTCCGGAAAAACCGTCTCCAGCCGATATTTTACGGGTGTGGTTCGCCGCACTGTCGTCGGTCGAATAGACTGTCGTCCCGCCACCACTGGTGAGCAGTATCCAGCCGCTGCGGCTTTCATCAAACTTGAAGGTCGCCGTGTTGGTAGAACTGCCGTTACCGCTGCCTGACCCGACTGCTGTGCTGTCACATCCGATAAGCAGTGCCAGAAACCCTGCCACCGCAAGTGCCGCGAAACGTGCTTTATTTATACCTTCGTTTCTCATCTTTTCGTCCCCCTTCGGCGATGAATATAGGGCGGACAGTCGGCTATCTCCATAGTCATTTCGTCGAGGTAAGAGCTACTCTGACGACATGGGGGGGCATAAAAAGGCGGCGCTACAGCAACGGATCACCAGGATCGGTCAGTCGCAGAACTCGGGGACGGAGGAGCCGGTCGGGGCGGCGGTTCGGCAACCGACGGCGCGGTCGTGATACAATTGCAAGAAGCGCCGCATGCAGGCGAGAGCGCGCCCACACCTTCTGCCGCGTTTGGAGGCTTTCAGTGAAGCATCATCTCAAAATACCGAGTATCCCCAGGCAGGAGGCAACAGTGAGCATTCTGGAAAAAGACATCCTGCTACTCGGCTCGAAAGGCGCCGCCCGGCGACGGGCCCTCTTTGATTCCGGCGCCAGCTACTCGATCATCCGGCGGGAGCTCGCCGGATCGATTTCCGGGCTCGAGCCCATCCCCGATCCGGAGAACTACGTCTTCGAGACTGCCCGGCCGGGGAACACCGTGCAGGCTACACAGAGCGTGCGGCTGGAGTTCCGTTTCGACGACTCCGAGGCGCGCTTCTCCGACGAGTTCATCGTCTTCGACGAGTGCTCGGAGGAAGTGATCATCGGAGCAACCACGATGCAGAAGTGGGGGATCAAGCTCGACTTCGACCAGGAGGAGATTCTCTACCGCAAGCACGCGGTGCGGTTGCGTGTGTAGCAGCAGAGCCCGTGCCGCCGGCGTGCGGCGCCCGGCCCGTGATCGGCACCACGGTGCTACCGCGGCAGCGCCCCCAGCGCCTCGTCGAGCTTCGGCAGGGCGGCGGCATCGAGCCAGGACCTCATGACGAAGAATCCGCCGACGACCTCGGAATCTATGCGGTCTTCGCCGGCTGCGTACTCAACTGGCTCCTCCCCCTCGAGGCGGTAGAACCGGTGGCCAAGGGTTTCGGGGTCGAGCACCCAGTACTCTCGCACGCCGTGCTGCTCGTACTCGGCAAACTTCGGTCCGACATCGCGCTCTGCGGTGCGCGGGCTGAGCGCTTCCACCACCAGGTCCGGCGCACCCTCGACATGGGTGTCCTTCACCGCCTCGAGCCTGCCGGCGTCGTAGAACGCCAGGTCCGGCAGAAAGACGTTCCGCCCGCTCAGCCTGACGGCCACCACCTCCCGGTACAGCCGCCCCAGATCGTGGCGGTCGATGTACGCACCGAGCAACCTGTCCAGGAAGTTCAACAAATCGGCGTGCCGCGTAGACACCGGTGAGTGCTTAAACACCTCTCCGTCGATGAGGTCCGCGCTGCGCCCCGGCTCGAGCCAGTCGAGGAAATCCCGGGCGGTAAGGAGCTCTCGTTCGGTGGATGCGGACACGGATACTTTCGTCGCCATGGCCTCTACAGTGTATCCCCATGCGCCGCACGCCGCCAAGCCGCAATTGCCGGTAACACCGGGCGACAGTCGCGACGGGTCGGCGACGACGTCAGTCCCCGGCCGCCACCGTGTTCTGCGGTTCCGGAGAGACCGGAGCTGCGGCGTCTTCTCCGGCCGTCCGGATCGTCCCGCCGGCGGCCGTCAGTAGCTCTTCAAAAGCGTCCGCCGCGGCACCGTCTCCTCCCGCCTGAGCAAGCGCGGCGGCAATGCGCCGTGCCCCCTCACGCAGCGAAGCAGCCTCTTCGACCGCCCCGGCGAGGCTGGCCGGACCGAGGCGCTTTGCCTCGAGACGCACACCCGCGCCTGCGTATTCCACCCGGCGTGCCACCTCCGGTTGGTCGCGACCGAAGGGAACGACGACCACCGGTACGCCGTGGGACAGCGCCCGCTGGGTGATACCCATTCCACCGTGGCAGACGACGACGCTCGCGCGCTCAATGACGGGGTTATGAGGGAGAAATCGTTCGAGCCGCACGTGGGAGCTGTCACCTCCCCGGAAGTCCTCAGCGGTGTGCGCGGCGCTTGTGGCAACGACGAAGTATCCCCGATCCGGGAGCGTCCGCAGCGCCGCCTCGAGGATCGCTCGATCCCGCTGCCGCTCGGTGGAACAGGTCACGAGTGCAATCGGCCGGTCAACCTTCTGCAGCCATGCCGGGGTCTCGGACGCCGGTGCCCAGGTCGCCGCGCCGGTGAACCGAAAGTTGGCGGGCCACGCCGGCCGCGGATACTCAAGGGCTTCAGTGGTGAAGTACAGAACCCGCGGCGTGTGCATGGGAAGCTCGCCGACGGTGTTGAGCGCCTCAAGCCCCAGGCGGTCGCGCACCTCATTCAACGCAGCGCGACCCGTGGCATCGATCTTCTTTTGAATCATCCGACCAAGGAGCCGGTCTCGAAGCCGCCCACCGAGCCCCGTGTCACGTCGGAGCCCGGGGCCGAAGGGCGGAACGCCGGGCGCCGGAAGCGCGACGAAGTAGGGTTGAAAGACCGCCCAGGGCAGTCCCGAGCTCTCGGCAACCGCCTGCGCGCCCCAGCTGTTGGTATCCACGAGCAGGGCGGTCGCGCCGAAATCGCGGAGCGCCCCGCTTACGTCATCTACCTCGGCGGCCGCACGTTCGGCAAAGGCCCGGATAGCACGATCGAGGGCCTGCGTGGGGCTTTTGGCCGCCCAATCGTCCATCTCGCGCGCCTCAATGGCCGGCGCGATCGCCTCGGCGGACAACCCGAGGTTCCGAACACGCTCCACCTCGCCGGCAAGCGTCTTCACATGCACATCGTGTGCACGCTTCCTCAGCTCCAGGGCAACACCCAGAGCCGGAAACAGGTGCCCGCGCGCGGGCGACGTATAAACGAGTATCCGTGCCATCACTTCCTCCGTTTTATTCCGTTCAATAACCGCATCATGACCGCATGCACCTGACCCACCCCGAGGCCACGGTCTCTGCGCAGAAGCTTCCAGGTATACAGGTCAGTCGCGGCGACTGCCGCGAGAAGCGCCTCCTGCCGCTCGGGGCCCTCGATAGGATCGAGCAGCACCGCGCAGTGCCGCCTCACCCATTCCCGGTGGACCCGACGTCCTTCCTCAACGACCTCCCGAACCAGCGGAACCCGCCGCTCCTGTGCAATGAAGTTGAGGATCGTGTCTCCGTCCGCCTCGTAGTGCTCCACCAGTGCGCGAAGCGCCGCATCGAGGCCCTCACCATCGACGGCTTCGCGGGCGGCAAGGATGCGCGGTCTTTCCCGATCGACCAGGGCCTCGAAAAGCTTCTCCTTGGAGCCGAAGCGACGGATTACCGTTTGCATGGTTACACCGCTGTCTGCGGCGATCTGCTGCAGTGTTACCCGGTCGAAGGACTCGCGAGCGAACGCCGCAAAAGCCGCGTCAAGAATCGCCTCTCCCGTGGCTCGTTCTGCCTCGGCTCGCGCCTTCTTGTGGTATGAGCGCGTTCCTACGGGCTCGTCGACGCTTTTCATGTTAGTAATACTTACACGAAATTAGCAGCGTGTCAAGGAAATGTTGGCGCTCCGTGTATCACTGTCAGCAGTCGGCCTGCAGGTGCTCGGAGGGAGCCTTCGGCGGGCGGTACCCCCGGGCGCACCTTAAAGAAAAGGCGCCCCGATCGGGGCGCCCTTCGTCTTTCAACTGAATCATGTCTGCAACCGCGGCGCGGCGCGGACACTATTGTCCAGCGATACGAAAAACGGCGCCCGCAGAGGGCGCCGCTTCCTGAAACACGACTAATGGTTCCTACTTTTTCTTCTTTCGTTTCGAGCGCGGCACGTTTCTGCCGGCGCCGGTGGTCTGGCGCTTCTTTGCCACTTCCTTCTTGACGGCATCGGCATCGACACCGACGGCGGCGGGCTCAGCCTGCGCGCCCTTCTCGTCGGCGGGGGCGAGAGCCTCCCGCTTCGGGGTCTCCGTGGGGGCGGCGCGGCCGCCGTACTTCGCCAGCTCCTTCTTACGGCGACGGGCGATGGCCCGGGTTCGCCACGCGAGAAGCATGGGTGAGGCAACGAAGATCGACGAGTAGGTACCGACCACGATACCAACCATCAGGTTCAGCGCAAAATCGCGGATCTGCCCGGTTGCGAACAGGAAGATCGCAAGCACGGCGAGCATGGTCGTGAGCGAGGTAATCAGCGTCCGGCTCAGCGACTGCGTGATACTCGTGTTCACGATGGTCTCGAAGGGTGATTCGCGGAGGATGCTCTCGTTCTCGCGGATCCGGTCAAAAATGACGATGGTGTCGTTCAGCGAGTATCCGATGATCGTCAGCACCGCCGCAATCGTTGCCGTCGACACCTCTATCTGCATGGCGCCGATGAACCCGAGCATGATCGCGACGTCATGGATGAGGGTCACGATGGCGGACGCCGCATAGCCGAGTCGGAATCGGAACCAGATATAGGCGAGGATGAGCAGCAGTGCGAGCGTGGTAAGCCAGATCGCCTGCCCGGCCAGATCCTGAGAGAAGCGGGGACCGACATAGGAGGTCTCGAGCACAAGGATGTTTGTCTCGCCGAACTCCGCCCCGAGGGTCGCTACGACTTCGTCCGACATCACGCGGCTGAAGTCATCCACGTTACCCGGATCGCGGACACGAATACTGAACTGATTGTCCTCGGGTTGGCCGACTCGCTGCACCTGCGCCGTTTCGATCCCGGAAAGGGCGTCTCGAACCGTGTTGACCTCGACGTCGCCCGAGCCCCCGATCTCCACCCGTTGCCGGAGACCGGCCTCGAAGTCGATGCCGAGGTTGAATCCGTCCTGCATGACCGTCGCGGTGATTCCCGCGGCGACCACGAGCACGGAGATGACGATCATGATGTATCGAATGCGAGTGAACTCAATTACGTTTTTCATCGAACCCCCCAGCCGATGCTGAGCTTGGAGCGGCGGAACTGCTCCGTCGAGACGTCAAAGATGAGCCGGGAGACAACGAGCGCCGTGAACATGGAGGAGATGATACCGACGGCGAGGGTAACGGCAAAGCCCTGGATAGGCCCGGTGCCGAGCTGGGAGAGGAAGATCGCCGCGATGAAGGTCGTCACGTTTGCGTCCATGATCGTCCAGAACGCCTTCTGGAAGCCGGCCTCGACCGACGCACGCGGGCTCTTGCCCAGACGATACTCTTCCTTGATTCGCTCGAAGATGATGACGTTGGCATCCACCGCCATACCGACGGTCAGGATAATACCCGCGATACTCGTAAGAGTAAGTGTCAGGTTGAAGACCGAAAGAATGGCCGTGATGAAGAACAGGTTGAGAAGCAGAATGAGGTCTGCAAGCAGTCCCGCTCCCTTGTAGTAGGCAACCATGAACAGAATGACCAGCACGAAGCCGAGCGCGATGGCCCTGAGCCCCGCCTGTATCGCCTGCTCGCCGAGCTGAGCCCCCACGGACTGCTGGTTGATGATGTTGAGGTCGATCGGCAGCGCCGCTGTGCGAAGCACCGTGGCAATGTCCTCGGCTTCGGCCTGGTTGAAGCCGCTGATTCGCACCTGGCCCGTGGGTATCTCCTCCTGAATGCGGGCGTACGCCCGTACCCGGTTGTCCATGACGATGGCAAGACTGCCGCCGACATTATCCCGGGTGAGACGGGAGAACTGGTCGCCGCCTTCGCGGTCGAGCACGAAGTTGACCACCGGCTGGTTGGAAATGGGATCACGTGCGAACTGCGCTTCGGTAATGTGTTGCCCCGGAAGGCCGTTCTCCTGCACGTCGGTCCGTATGACGATGTACCGGATGAACTGGTCGAGACCGTACTCATCCTGCGTGACGTAGGGCACGACCTGCGAGCCCGCCGGAATCCAGTCGGGGACGCCGTCGACTTCCGGGTCCCAGCCCGGGTTCTCCTGTTGCAGTTGAATCAGCCGCTCGGTGGCCTCGTCGTCCACGATGTGGAAGTTGAGACTCCCCTTGCCCATGAGAAAGGAATTGACCCGCTCGCGATCATTATCGCCCGGGATTTCCACCGAGATGCGGTTGTCCTCCATCTCCCGGATCTGCGGCTCGGTGATTCCGAACCGGTCGATGCGGTTGGTGAGGATTTCCATGGCCAGATCGACTGCCTCGTCGACTTCCGCGGTGGTGGGCTGCTCGCCGAGCCGCTCGGCAAGGCTTTCTTCGTCCGCCTCGAGGATGACGTTGACGCCCCCGGAAAGATCGAGACCAAGCATGATGATCCGCGAGCGCATATCCTTGAGCTCCTGGATCTCACCCCGGTAGTGGTCCTCGATGGCGTCAAAGGCCTCCTGTTCGCTGCGGAAGGCGGCAAGTACCGACTCCGCGGTCCAGGTGTCGGGCACCTCGCGATCGTCGAGCCGATAATTCTGCCTGGCAAGCTCGGTGAGGTAGGAGTACTCCCGGGAAAGCGGGGCGTCTTCTCCCGCCGCCGCCAGCTCCTGCAGCTCCCCTATGGCGCGTCGGGCCTCGCTGCGCGCGTAGTCGCGGAGCTGGCCACGAGAGCTCTGCGCAAGCTCCTTGTCCTCTTCGGGGATGAAGAAATACCAGTTGACCGTCGGGTAGAGGAATACTCCACTTATGACGATAACAGCCAGGATAATGAGAAAACGAAGACGTTTGGTCATTCGGTGAACTCCACGGTAATGAGGTGTGTGGCGCCGTTGCGCTTACTCGTCGTCGCTTTCGGTCTCGTCGTCGGCCTCGGCCTCGATGGCTTTCTCCTCGAACTTCTTCTTTTTGGAGGAGGCTTTCTTCTCGAGAACGTTGGAGATAGCGGTCTTGGAGAACTCAAGCGACGTGTTGTTGTCGACCTTGAGTACGACTGCATCTTCCTTCAGCGACTGAATAACGCCGCGAATTCCGCCGATGGTTACGACCCGATCGCCCTTGCCGAGCGACGCGAGCATCGCCTTCGTCTCTTTCTGTTTCTTGTTCTGAGGCCGGATGATGAGGAAATAGAAAATGAGAAAAACAAGACCGAAGGTGATGAGGGTAGGCAGAATGGAGGCCGGGCCGCCCTGTGGGGCTCCGCCGCCGCCAGGCGCTCCCATGAGAATAGGTAGACTACCCAGAATTGTGCTCATGTCAGATAACTTCCCTTTGTATGGTGATAGTGGCGAAACGCTATCACAGAACGATTTCCGCAGTCAACCGCGGCCTACACCGCCATGGTCTTCTCGATGCCCGCGGGCACCGTAAAGACGCCGAACAGGCGCTTGAGCGCCTCCGGCGAGTCCGCCGGCAGGGTGGTGTGTGCCCTGAAGTACTCGATGAGCTCCTGCATCTCCTGCTCGTCCCCGGAATACACCGCAGAACGGAAGGCCTGGCTGTAGAGGCCCTTTCCGGCGAGCTCAAGGGTCGAGAGCTTCGCATACTTCTTTCGGGCCGTAGCATTGACCACGGCGGTCGAGCCCTGATAGCCGATGGTGAACACGAAGTCTTCTCGTTTCATCGTTTGCCATCCCGACGGTACCGATCCTCGACCGGCGCCGCCAACAAAAAGGGAAGCCCGAAGGCTTCCCTTTCGTGCACGTATGTGTGACGGGCGTTACATCATGCCGCCCATGCCACCCATGCCACCCATTCCGCCTCCGGCGCCTGCTCCGGCACCTTCGCCTTCCTTCTCGGGAATGTCGGTAATGGCAGCTTCGGTGGTGAGAAGCAGTCCGGAGATCGAACCTGCATTCTGCAGCGCGCTGCGCGTGACCTTGGCCGGGTCGATGATTCCTTCCTTGACCAGGTCCAGCCAGCTCATGCTTGCAGCGTCGAAGCCGATTCCGGCCTTCTCGCCCTTCGCCCGGTCGGCAACGATGGAGCCGTCAAGCCCCGCGTTGACCGCGATCTGGCGGATGGGCTCTTCGAGGGAGCGCTTCACGATGCGGAAGCCTACCTTCTCATCCTCGGGCCAGTCTTCGACGTTCTCTTTTTCGAGCGCGTTCACTGCCTGAACGAGCACCAGACCACCGCCGGGGATGATTCCCTCTTCGATGGCTGCGCGGGTCGCCGAAAGGGCGTCCTCGACGCGGTGCTTCTTCTCCTTGAGCTCGACCTCGGTCGGGGCGCCGACGTTGATGACGGCCACACCGCCCGCGAGCTTCGCAAGGCGCTCCTGCAGCTTCTCGCGGTCGTAATCGGAGGTGGTTTCCTCGATCTGCGCCTTGATCTGCGCGATCCGGTCCTTGATGTCTTCCTGCTTACCGGAGCCGTTAATGACGGTCGTGTTCTCTTTGTCGACCTTGACCGACTGCGCCTGTCCGAGCTGGCTGATGTCGGCGGTCTCGAGCTTCAGTCCGAGCTCCTCGGAGATGACCTGACCGCCGGTGAGGATCGCGATGTCCTCGAGCATGGCCTTGCGGCGATCACCGAAGCCCGGTGCCTTGACGGCGACGGCGTTGAGCGTACCGCGGATTGAGTTCACGACCAGTGTAGCCAGCGCCTCGCCCTCGATGTCCTCGGCGATGATGAGGATGGGCTTGGACTGCTGTGCGACCTTTTCGAGGATCGGCAGGAGGTCCTTCATGCTGGAAATCTTTTTGTCGTGGATGAGAATGTAGGGATTCTCGAGAACCGCGGTCATGTTGTCCTTGTTCGTCGCGAAGTACGGGGACACGAAGCCGCGATCGAACTGCATGCCTTCGACGAACTCGGTGGTTGTCTCGATGGTCTTGGACTCTTCAACGGTAATCACACCGTCCTTGCCGACCTTTTCCATCGCACCGGCGATCTCCTCGCCGATTTCCTTGTCGTTGTTCGCCGAGATGGCCGCAACCTGGGCAATCTCTTCCTTGTCCTTGATGACCTTGGACATCTTCTGGATCTCGGCAACGGCGAGCTCCACGGCCCGGTCGATACCGCGTTTGATACCCATCGGGTTGATGCCGGCGGCCACGCTCTTGAGGCCCTCGCGGATCATGCTGTGCGCGAGCACCGTTGCGGTGGTCGTACCGTCACCGGCAACGTCGTTTGTCTTGGTGGCGACTTCCTTGAGAAGCTGCGCTCCCATGTTCTCGTACGGATCCTCGAGCTCGATCTCTTTCGCGACCGATACTCCGTCCTTGGTGACCGTGGGAGCACCGAACTTCTTGTCAAGCAGAACGTTTCGCCCCTTCGGACCCAGCGTAACTTTGACGGCGTTGGAAAGCTGGTCAACGCCGCGGAGAAGCGCTCTTCGGGCTTCTTCGTCGAATGTCAGTTGCTTCGCCATATCCACTCCCTCTTTGTGTCGTTTTGGTGCATTGAGTGCTTTTACTAGCGATGTCTTCGATGCTGCCGGAAAGATACAAAGGATTCCTGCAATCATCAACAACAAATTTCGTTGTATCGCAATCATTGCGGTACTTACGGTCGCCAATGACAGGTTTGATTTTTCTGCGGTACTTGCGTCACAATGCCTGTGTGGCCAGACAGACCGAACTCGAGCTGACCGTCCTCGCCTTCGTGCCTCCCGGCACCCCGTCTTCCGAGGTAGCTTCCCTCGCGCAGCTCCTCGACGCGAGCCCCCGGTTTCGAAGCACCCCCGTCACCTGGAGCCTTCCAGCTCTCACTGCCCTCGAGAATCCATCAATCGCGGCGGCCGTCCGCTCGCGTATGGACTCCGCCGGGGACCGGGTGGCGACCGCGGGCTACGCCGGCGTAGCGCACTCGCTTCTCCTCGCCGCCGAGCTCGAGCCGGAGTGCGCGCTCGGTCTCTCCAACCCGCGGAAGAGCGGCATCCTCGACGTCTTTCCCGGCGCGGCTCCGATTCTTCTCGCACCCTTTCCCGATCCCCGACGGCCGGAGGCGGCGTCGGTGTACGCGCGACACTTCGACGCCTTCGCTCGTGGCATCGTTCCCGCAACGGGAAGGGAAGCCGCGCGCTTTCTGTTGGCTGTCGGCGGCTACACATCGTCGATTCCCGCGCTAATCTGCGGCCCGCAGATTAGTGAGGCCTCCCTGAGCTCTGACCTGCGCGTCATCGATAAGCATCGCATGCCGGGAGCCGTCGTCATTCTCCGGGCGGGGGCAGCGCAGGCGGTGGAAGTGCTCGATCTCGTCCTCGACCGGCGTGCCGGAACCGCACGGGCCCCGCACATCACTCCCTTCGATCCCGAGTGGGTTACCGACCGGGGAGTCCGGACGACGGCGACGCCGCCGGCTACCGAGACCGGTGCCTGCCGCATGCCCTGCGTGCGAACCTCCGAGGCTGTGGAAGCCCTGCGTGCCGACGCGCCCGACAAGCCGGAGCTCGTGCTCGAGCAACTCGCCGAGGAGCGCGCAGCGGCCCGGTATGAGACGCCGTGCGAGGGGAGCCCGCCTGCGGGCCGAACAATCCATGCAAGTATGATGGGATCCGCCACGCTGGAGATGGACGGATGCGGCGTGCAGTTCTCCCGTGGCCGGCTCTCACGATTCGCGCGCACGCCCCGCGACAAGCGGACCCAGCTTCTCGCGGATGCCGTCTCCGGCTTCCTTCGAACAAACGAGCGCACCTACACGCTGACACCGGAGAACGCCTTCTCGTTCGAGGAACCCGGCATTGGCGGGCGCGGTCTCATGTCTATTCACTCCGTCGGTCGCGACGAAATCGATGCGCCGGGACGTCTGCTCGTTGACTACACCGCCATCGGGGACTTTCCGTGGCTCGTCGTCGAGCTGTGCTTCGAGTTCCCCATTGTCGGCGAGAACGCTCGGGGCGAGGAACTCGTACCGTTCGCCCTTCCGCTGCGCCTGCCGGAGCGCGCAGAGGATCAAGTTCTCGCGACACAGTATCCCGACGGCAGTGGCAGCCGGCTCGACCTGCGTGGTGTCACCGGCTCCGGATGCGCATTCGGGAGCCTGCTGCAGGTGGGCAGTCAGTTCACTATCTCGTGG
>JAAAOH010000200.1 GCA_009908925.1 Spirochaetota bacterium
CGCGCTGCGGCGCCGGGTTCCGCGCTGCGGCGCCGCCCCCTACGCCCGCTCGAGCACGCGGTTCATCCGCCGCACGAACTCCGCGGGCTCCTTGATCGGCACGTTTTCCACGAGCAGCGCCTGGTCGAGCAGCAGCACGCTCATGTCCTCGACGTAGCTTTCGTCCTCGGTGGTCTTGAGGCGCTTCACGAGCTCGTGGTCGGGGTTGATCTCGAGGATGGGCTTCACCTCGCTCGTGTCGGTCTGCCCCATCGCCTTCAGAAGCTGCTGCATCTTCATCGTCGGATCGTTCTCGTCGACCACGATGCACGACGGCGAATCGGAGAGGCGCACCGAGACTTTCACGTCTTTCACCCGGTCGCCGAGGGCCTTTTTGATCTTCTCGACCACAGGCCCGAGGTCCTGCTCCTTCTGCTCGTCCTTCTCGGCCTGGAGATCCTCGCCCGCGTCGGAGCGGTTTACCGACTTGAGCTCCGTCTCCTCGTAGGTGCCGATGGTGGGAACGACCACCTCGTCGATGTCGTCATCGGCGATGAGCACTTCGATGTCGCGCTTTTTGTAGGCCTCGAGCAGCGGAGAGTTTCGCAGCGTGTTCTCGCCCTCGCCGGTAATGAAGTAGATGGCCTTCTGATCGGGAAGCATGCGCTCCTTGTACTCGGCAAGGCTCGTGTAGCCGTCGGCTTTTGTGGACTTGAAGCGGATGAGCTCGAGGAGCTGATCGCGGTTCGTAAAGTCGGAGTACAGGCCCTCTTTCAGCGGGCGGTTGAATTGCTCGACGAAAGTCTTGTACTTCTCCGGCTCGTCCTTCGCGATGCGGGCGAACTCCCCGAGGAGCTTCTTTACCGAGGCCTGGCGGATGTTTGCAAGGACGCGGTTCTGCTGCAGCATCTCGCGGCTGACATTCAGCGGAAGGTCCTCCGAATCGATAATGCCGCGCACGAACCGCAGGTAGGTGGGCATGAGCTCCTTCGCATCATCGGTGATGAACACCCGCTTCACATAGAGCTTCACGCCCGGCTGGTAGTCCGCGTAGTACATGTCGAGGGGCGCCTGCTGTGGCACGTAGAAGAGCGTCGTGTACTCGAGCGTCCCCTCGGCCTGCGTGTGGAGGTAGAGCAGCGGGTCGTTGTCGTCGTGGGAGATGGTCTTGTAGAACTCGTTGTAGTCTTCCTCGGTGAGCTCCGACTTCGATCGCTTCCACAGCGCGGAGGCGGAGTTCACCTGCTCCTCGGTGAGGTCCTCGGACGTCACCTTGCCCTGGTCGTCGTACTCTTTCTTCGTGTAGTAGAGGTAGATCGGAAAGGCGATGTGATCGGAGTACTTCTTCACCACGTCCTGGATCTGCCAGCGACTTGCAAACTCCTTGCCGTCGTCGCTGAGAAAAAGCGTCACCGTCGTTCCATGCCCGTCCCGCTCGGCGGGTTCCAGGTCGTAGCCACTTCGACCGTCGGATGTCCATCTCCAGGCCTGCTCCTCACCGGCCTTTCGCGAGATCACCTCGACCCTGTCGGCCACCATGAAGGCGCTGTAGAAGCCGACGCCGAAGCGCCCGATGAGGTTCGAATCCTTCTTGCTGTCACCGGAGAGCTGGGAGAGGAAGTTCTTGGTCCCCGAGCGGGCGATGGTGCCGAGCTGCTCGTTGAGGTCCTGCTCGTTCATCCCGATTCCGGTGTCGGCGATGGTGATGGTGTTCTGGTTTTCCTCGTCGAAGCTTATGTCGATGCGAGGGTCGAAGTTGAAGTCCTTGAAGCTCTCATCGGCGAGGGTGAGGTACTTGAGCTTGTCGAGCGCGTCGGAGGCGTTCGAGATGAGCTCCCGGATGAAGATCTCGCGGTGCGAGTAGAGAGAGTGAATGATGAGGTCGAGCAGTTGGCTGACCTCGGTCTGAAACTCGTGCTTGGCCATGGTTACCTGTCCCTTTTGTGTGCGTACGTGTGATCAATGTGCTATGCGGGTAAGATAACAAGCTGTGGCTCGCACGGCAACGAAGACGACGCCAACGGGGGCGGCGACGCGGGCGGCGGGGCCACGGCACTTTCAGCCGCCGTGACCGTTACCGCCGCCGAGCTCGTAGAGGTAGATCCGTGAGTTCCGCGCGCGGTCGTAGTGCTCGCGACGGCTTTCGGGGATGTCGCCGGTGCTCCCGCGGCGGAAGCCGAACTGCAGGAACCAGTCGGAGGTGCGGGTGGTCAGCGCGAACACACGCCTCAGCCCCTGTTCCCGCGCCCGCTCGAGAAGATAGGCGACAATGCGCCGGCCGATGCCGAGGTGCTTGTAGCTCTCGTCGACGGCAAGCGCGGCGATCTCGGCCATGTGCTCGCCGAATGGGTGCAGCGCGCCGCAGCCGTGGATCGAGCCGTCGACCTCGTACACGACGAAATCGTCGAGGGCGGCAACGACGTCCTCCTCGTGGCGGGGCACGAGGTACCCGGCGGCAATGAGGGGTTTCATGAGGCGCAGCACGTCGGGTACGTCGTCACGCTCCATGCGACGAAGGCTCTGGTAGACGTTGGCGTGAACCATCGTCCCGACGCCCATGTTGGAGAAGATCTCCTTGAGGATGACTCCCTCCACCGTACCGTCAATGATGTGCGTCCGCTCCACCCCGAGCCCTGCTGCCTCGCAGGCGTGGCGTACCAGGGTGACGCCGGGATCATCCGGGCGTGTCGCCTCGTTCACCTGCACGAACTCACGCGCCTCCCCCACTGTCATGCGCGAAATGCGGCTCCCCTCCACAGCATCGACGCCCGTGGGAAGCGTGTAGCCGGCCTCCTGTCCGACCGGCGGACGGCCATCGGTGAGGAAGAAGAGCTTGGAGGAGACGAGAGCACCGCTTATGACGACCGCGAGCTCGCGGGAGGAGATGTTGTAGGGTTGACCCGAGGCATTCCAGCCGATGCAGGGGAAGATGGGCACGGTGCCCTGATCGAGGACCTGCCGCACCATGTCGGTGTTGATGCGCTCTACGATTCCCGCATCGCCGTAATCGACACCGTCGCGTACGCCCACCGCACGGGCACGCACCCAGTTGCCGATGACGGCGTTGGCGCGTTGTCCGGCAAGCAGGGTCATTACGCGGTTTGCCGTGTCGAAGGCGGCCATCTTGATGAAGGGGGTCGCCTCGGGGCTCACCACCCGCACCTCGCCCTGCATTCGCCAGTCCACGCCGTACCGGGTGAGCACCTCGTCTATGCGGGTTGCCGCGCCGGCTACGATCACGATGTGGATGCCGAGCTGGCGCAGAAGCACGATGTCTCGCACCAGGCTCGAAAACCCGGGGCCGGTAACGACTCCCGCCTCGATCTGGAACACGAAGGTGCGCCCCTGAAAGCGGTTGGCGTAGAGAAACGCCTCGCGAATAAGCTCCACCTGTTCGCGAAGCTTGGTCTCGTCCATGACTACTGGTACTGTATGACGACCGGCCGCGGCTCGAGGGAGAATACTTCTTCGGGTGTCATCAGCGGATCGTCATAGCCTCCGTCCCGCCAGGATTTCGGAAGGAAGAGCTTGAAGCCTTTGAGCGGGATGTTCGTCGCCTGCACGTTGTACTCCCACGAGGCCCGCTTGTCGTCGGGCGGGCCGAAGCCGTCGGCGTTATGCACGAGGTCGATCCGCTCGAAATCGGCACGTACGCGCTCGCGGTTCTTGATCATCCGCCAGTTGAACTGGTGCACGAGAAGCATCTTCCTGCCATCGATGTCGTTCTCGACCATGTACTCCTGCATCGAGCGCTGCACCTCATTCACCTCTTCGGCGGTCACGCTGCCGATGACCTCGTTCGGCCGGTCGGTCGACCACTCCGGATCGAAGGCGAGGTGAACGCTGTCGTACTCGAGAAACTCGAACATCGTCTCCACCGATGAAACCACATCATGCTGCCCGATCTGATGATCGAGGATGATGACGAAATCATTCTCCTCGGCGAAGCGGATGTACTCCATGAGCTTGGCCCGCTGCAGGATGCGGACGTCCGCCTCCCTGGTCGCGGTGGCGTAGATGATGTGGAATCCGGGCACGACCCCGCGATCGCCGTTGAACTGGTCATATTCGGCAGCGAGATTACGCAGCCGCTCGGCATTGTCCTCGATGGAGTTCTCTCCGAGGATGCCCATGCCGGTGGAAAAGGGATGACCGTAGAAGGCGACGACGTCACCGCGATCGAGGATGCCCGCCGGGCCTTCGGGCTCCGGGTCGGGCTCAAGCTCGGGCTCAAGCTCCGGCTCGGGTACCGGCACCGGCTCGATATCCTCGAGCGGATTCTCCGCGGCGGCCGCCCCCGGCTCCGCAGTCGGGTCCACGTTGGCCACGCTCCGCAAGTCCGGCTGTTCCGGCGTGGGGCCCGGTTCGGGCTCCGTGGCGGTTACGGGTCCGGCGAGAATCATCATGAGCACAAGGAGAAGCAGCGATAGTCTGGTTGCCATGGCGGGTGTGAAGTCTATCCGCTGTTTGCAAATTGGACAAGCATTGCCTATAGTGTAGCCCATGAGTCGGCTTTCGCCTCTCGTCCTTCTGTTCATTGTGCCGCTCACCCTCCTCGCCTGCTCTGCGGAACCGGAAGTTGATATTCCCGACCTCGAACGGCGTGTCACCAATGTGCTGCGCCTCCACAGCTACGAGCACGTCTACCGCGATATTGTATATTTCGGCGAGGAACGCAGCTTCCTTTTCTTCAAAACGATGGATCGCAGGCTTCTTTTCTCGGTGGATATCATCGTGCGCGCCGGCGTGGATCTCGAGGAGGGTATCGAGGTTCTCACCGATCGCGGAAATCCCGACCGCATCGTCGTGCGCCTGCCGCCGACACGCATTCTACGCGTGGACGCCGACGAGGCCACGATCCACCAGTATTTCTCCCGCACGCGGGGCGGCGATGTGGGATGGCTCGAGTACGGAGCGGAAATCGAGGGCGTGAAGGAGCGCGTGCGCGCGGACGCAGTAGAGCGGGGCATCCTCGAGAAAGCAGAGGGCAACACCCGTAAGATGGTGGAGAACTTCTTCGCACTCGCCGGCTTCGAAGAGGTCGTCTTTCGCCCCGCCGCCGGGCGGGAGCCGGGCGACGGATCGGGCGACCGGGAGATTCGGGGGTAGGTGGTGCTCGGCTCGCGCGTTCTCATCAAAGTCCTGCTGCGCATCCTGCTTCCGGCAGCACTCGTCGTGGCCGTTCTCATCGCGCTCGTGCGATTCGAGATTCTCGACGCACCCCTTCGCCGTCTCGCGGAGGACCTCGGCCTCATGAGCCGGGAGACACGCAGCACCTCACAGATCATCCTCGAGGAACTCCGGGAGGTCTACGCGCTCGAGACGGTGGAGTACATCTATCGCACCGTCTTTCCCTTCGACTACATGCCCGAGACGACCGACCTCACCGATATCCTGAATACGCTCCGCTACAACAGCGGCCCCATCGACGAGGTCCTCACCGATGATCAGCAGCTCTACTTCGACGCGTTCAATCTTGCCGATGAGGTCGGCCTCGCCGAGGAGGAGTTCATCGTGCTGACGGTGCGTGTCTACGCCGGATTCGACCTCGCCGGAACGCCGCTCGCGGCAGGCGGCGGTGCCCCGGCTCCCGAGCCGGACGTGGTCACCGTCGACACCGACGAGGAAAGCGGGCGTCGTCAGGCGCGGATCGGGATGCCGCCGGCAGAGGTCACCGACATCCTCATCGAGGACGTCGACCCGAGCACCTACCACTACCCCGATGTCGGCCTCGACGCCGAGGGCTGGCGCAAGGTGGCCGCTTTCGTCTCCGAGCACGTCGAGGCGCGCACCATCGAGGAGGGCATCCTCGAGGACGCGAGGAGAAACGCACGGGACCTGGTGCGCAGTCTTCTCCTCTCGGCAGGGATCGATCAGATCTCTTTCGAGAACGAACCGAAGAGCTCGGCAAACTCCGAGGAGCGGCGGTAGTATACCGGCGGGTAGCCGATCGGCGCATTCTCGCGATGCCACCCAGGTGCGGCGGCACGCCCGCTCCACAGATGCACCCACTCATCATCGGGAAGATACGCCGACCAACTCGAGCGCTTCTGCTGCACGACCGGCGCCACGAGGAGGTCGCGTCCGTAGAGATACTGGTAGCGCTGGCGGTGTGCGGTCTCGTCGTCACCGTAGTGGATGCCGAGGTGCCGCATCGCAGGCAGCCCGCTCGCCGCGTACTCACCGACCACGTGCCGGTGGTAGGGCGCGAGCTGCGTGTAGACTCCGGTCATCCGGGCCAGGTGGGACAGCGTTTCCGCGTCCGAGTTGAACTGCCAGTTGCGGCCCGGGCGGTTGCCTTCGTGGTTTCGCATGATGGGCGTGAAGGCGGCGTGCTCGGCCCAGCGCTGGAAGAGCTCCTTGCTGCGACGCACCCAGGCGACCGTGGTGAACCCGCCAATGTCGGAGTGATGCAGACCGGTGCCGCAGTAGCCGGCGGAAAGCGCGGCCGGGATCACGCTCGGCAGCCCGTCGTGCACACTCCAGTTTACGAGCTGATCCCCGGCCCAGGTTGAGGTCGAGTACCGCGACGAGCCGGTGTAGCCCGCACGCATGAAGAAGACCGCCTCGCCCATTGCCCCGGCCTCCTCGAGCGCCTCGCGGTTGACGCGGGCCCACTCCGCGGGATAGCGGTTGTGGAATGATTCCCCGCTCTCCCCGCTGTAGAGCACCGCATCCGCCGGCAGGTACTCGCCGAAGTCGGCCATCCAGCCGGAAAGCCCGACTCCGAGCATGTTCTCCCGGATAATGTGCTTTATCCAGCGCACCGCCTCCGGGTTCGTGAGGTCGAGAAGCGCCGCCGGGAAGGTGGTGACATAGATCATGTAGTCCTGCCCCTTCGGCGTCTTCACGAGGTAATCGTGGCTCGCCGCCTCCCGGTAGAGCTCGCCCTCTATGGCGAGGAAGGGGTTTATGTAGCCGAGCATCCGCACACCCCGCTCGCCGAGCTCGCGCACGAGCTCCGGGAAGTCCGGGTAGAGTCCGCGGTCATAATGCCAGTTCCACATGAGCTGGCTGCCGAACGCCGTAAGCCGTCGCCCTTCCCAGTCCTGCGCCCAGGCACCCGACAGCTTGACGCCCGCTTCCTGTGCGTCACGGACTTTCCGGCGGACCGCCTCCGAGCCGCCCTGCACCCCGAGCCACATGCCGTCGTACACCCAGTCGGGAAGCTCGGGGCCCGTGCCGAGAAGCCGACCAACGGCCTTTACGGTCTCCTCGGCGCTCTCGTGCACGCCGATGACGATGCGCTTCGGCACCTCCCAGCTGTGCAGCACGACACGATCGGAGCCGCGGAAATCGAGCTCGGAGTAGCGCGAGACATCGGCATGGCAGAACCAGTTCGCCGAGGAGACGAAGGTCGGCTGCGGAAAGTAGGTTGAGTACCAGTGGCCGCCGGCGCCCAGTCGCATCCGGGCGAACCACGTGATGAGATCACGGCCCCGACCTATGCCCTGCTCCTGGGTCCACATCGGCACCCGCGAGCCCTTCATGTCGAGTCGCGAGTACTGCTCGCCGCCGCCGTAGATGTGCTCGCTCGGGTCGATTTCGAGGGCGAACCAGACATTGCTCACATCCGGCTGCCACTGCGGAAAGGTGATGTGGAGCTCGTCGCCGAGCACGGCAAAGCGCACCGCGATACCCGCAGGAGAGACCAGCAGCATCGCCCGCTGCTCCCCCGCCTGCGGATCGTCCTCGCGGACGCTCAGCGTGCGACAGGGACGCCGGGTGATGTGAAGCGGCCGGATGGTGTAGTGCCCCTTCGAGTCGTGGTAGCGGAGCCGTCCGGAGCCCACCCAGATGAAGGGCCGGCCTGGCCTGTGCTCGGCGATGAGCCGTCCGCGGAACATAACCCGCACCCGGTCGCCGTCTTTCTGTATATCGAGGGCCTCGTCCACTGTGGGTACCTCACTGCGGTGCTGACTCATAAAACTCCTCCACATCGACCGGAGCGCCCGTCTTCGCCGCGTGCCGGGCGGCAACCGCCGCCTCCAGGCAGCGCATTCCGTCCTCGTAGGAGACCGGCGGCGCCGTGCCGTCGGCCACGCAGGAAGCGACATGCCGGGTGAAATCCCGGATATTGAAGGGCTCAGTCACCGACTCGTCGAAGGTCTCGACCTGAGCATCCGACGGGCGCCCGTTCTGCGGGCCCCAGGCAAGGACGCCGAGATGGGAGCTCGCCCCGGCGTCCAGGGCTGAGTGCGCCGCGTCCTTGAGCCCGCACCACGCGGAGCCGGCGGTGCCGTGGAGCTGCATCACAATAGAAAAATCGAAGCCCGTCAATGCATGGGAGATCTGAAAGACGGCGCCGTCGGTATATCGCCCGTTTATGTAGGCGATGTCCTCGTAATCGAAGTCCGCGTGGATGCGATCGGTCGTCTCAACCTGCACACGCCCGATCTCCTTCCCCGGTATGTGGCGGGCAAGGTCCAGCCAGTGCGAGGTCTCCTCGACGATGAGGCCCCCCGAAAGCTCCGCCCGCTCGATCCAGTGCTCCCACTTGTCCCGCCGAAAGGGGGTGCGGTAGTGATAGAGAGAGAAGGCGGCGATCTCGCCGAGAGTGCCCTCGGCGGCGAGCTCGCGCAGGCGGACCACCGCGGGGTTGCGCCGGAATTCGTAACCGACTGCAACCATCGTGCCGAGATCGCGGGCCGCTCGAACGGCGGGCAGAAGCCGTCCCGCCTCTGAGGGTCGCAGGGCAACCGGCTTCTCGAGCAGCAGATGCTTCCCCGCAGCGAGGACAGCCTCTGTGTGAGCCACATGCAGATGATCCGGCGTGCAGAGGCTCACCATATCGACCGCCGGGTCCGCGAGCACCTCGTCGAGGTCGGCATAGACGCGCACCCCCAGATCCTCCCAGCGGCGCCCGAGCATGTCCGCCGCAAACAGCGGCCTGAGGTCGAGCATACTGCCCTGCTCGAAAGTCCCGCCGACGGTCGCGCGACGCTCCGGCATGAGATCACTCACTCCGTAGAGCCTGACGTCGGGATGGTCCAGGTAGCCCGCGCAGTGCGCCATCCCGATCCCGAGGCCCACTACCACCGCGTTCCGCTTCATCCGCCGGCCTCCGCGAGGGCGGCGCGCACTGCATTCACGTCGGCGACATCGATTTCGAGGGCCGCGTCCGATACCCACCCGCGCCGCTCGCGCAGGGCAGCCTCGAAGTCGGCAAGGTAGGCGCCGAGGCGCTCGCGATCGAGCGGTCGCGGCTTTTCGCCGAGGAGCCTGGTGAAGGCGCCGCCGTAAACGGCGTCGAGGATCTGCGGCGCCGCAGCACCGTGCGCGTCGGGAGCCGCCGCGGCACCGCGGGCGTCCGCGTCGCCTCCGGTCGGCTCCCCGGCGACGGTCGCGCCACCGCCGGCAAGCCCGAGCCCTTCCACTTGCGGCTGCCTCTCGCGCCCCGGCTCGAATGGATTCTCCATCTCCGCGCCGGTCTCGAGAAAGCTCATAAGCCGGCGCGCCCCACCAAGATTGCGCTCGAGCCCACCCTGCGGCAGGCCCGTCTGCGTCTCAGGAAACCAGAAGGCGTCGGTTCCGAAGATAATGCGGCCGGCGTGCTTCCCGAAGAAGGCACGCGCATCGTCCCGCCGCGCCGAGAGGTCGCCGAAGTAATAGAGTCCCGGCGCAAGGTCGACCGTGGCATTCGCGTAGCGGTCGAGTAGCGCATCGAGACGCTCGAGATCCCCGGCGAGGAAGAGAAGATGCGGCAGGATGAAGCTGCACTCGGGGACGGAGGCAACCGCGTGCTCCGCCTGCCCGATGAGCTCCTCGAAATCGGGGATTTCGGGAGCGGAGTAGTCGATGCCGACCTCACGGTTCATGCCGCCCGTGGCGCCCTTCCAGAAGACCGGGGGGTCGGCAACGTGCTGCAGCACGGGCAGGCCGAGCCGGCCCGCCTCCCGGTAGACGGCGAGGAGCTCGGGCGAATCCACCGCAAGCCCGGTATGAGCCTGGTAGCTCGGTTTTCCGTCCCACAACTTGATGCCGTCGGCGCCGAGGGCGTGGAGCTCCGCGACCTGGAACGCGAGCTCGCGCCCGTAGTCGAGTCCGCCGAAGACATAGCAGCTTTCCGGCAGAGCGGCCTTGGCGCCGAAGGCCTCGGGGTTGTAGTTCGTACGCGCGGGGTCGGGGAGCGAGACGATACCAACAGCATCGAGAGAGAGCTGCTGCAAGTACTCACTGAGCTCGAAGAGACGGGGATAATGCGAGAAATGGATATGGCCGTCGATTCGCATAGTCTAATAGTCTACTTGAGCGCGAAGCGCGGTTGCTCCGACACGAGTTTCGTCAGTACGATACGTGCATCGGCGTGGCGCCGCGCGAAACTCGCGGGGAAGGCCGCACCGACCTCACCGTAGAGGATTCGGCGTACGACCGCGCTCTGCCAGGGGCGATTGAGGTATATGCGCAGCTTCCGCGCCGCCATGATCTGCTTGATGCCCACCGTGATAGCGTAGGGCGGGACACGGTCGATGGCGCCCCGCAGCGCGGTGTTCGAGTTGATCGTTCGTGTCTCCCGGGAGATCGCGAGCACCCTGGTCGGTCGCTCGAGAAACTCTTCATCGGAGACCTTCTCACCGGGCTCGGGCGGCTCGTTGAATGCGAGATGTCCGTTGATACCGACGCCGGCAATGCAGGTGTCCACCCCGCCGAGCTCCTCGATAGCGGCATCATAGGCGCGCGGATCAGCGGGATCGGGGAAGTGCGCCTGCTGCGGGGAGAGGCCCATCTCATCTGGCATTGCCGCGATGAGCTCCTCAGCGATGAACCCCCGAAAGCTCAAGGGGTCGCCGGCGGGAATGAGCGTCGTCGCGTCGGGCATGTACTCATCCATGAAGAAGAGGTGGACCCGCGAGAGGTCGATGGGCCGCCTCCTGCAGAGATCGACGAAGCGACGGTACTGAAATACGGGTCCCACCGGCGCGATGAAAACCGTTCCCTTCCCCGCACGGTTTTGCTCCTCTATCTCGAAGTACATGGCGTGCGCGATATGCCAGTAGAGGTCGGGCTCGGTTTCAACGATCTCGAGCGGCAACGGCGGGGTGCCGCCTTCCGCGTCGATGGTCGTGTCGTACATTGACGTCAACCTTTCAGGGCTCCCGAGGTCAGGCCGGAGATGATGCGCTCGTGCAACAGGACATAGACGATGATCATCGGAATGATCGCAATGATGATCGCCGCATACATGGACGTGTAGTCGGTGCGGAACTGACTCGTGAAGAAACGGATGCCGAGCTGCAGGGTCCTTGATCTCTCCGATGCGGTCAACAGCAGCGCATAGACAAACTCGTTCCATGAGAACAGAAAGGCGAACGTGCCCGCGGTCACCAGCCCCAGCTTGGACAGTGGAAGCACGATCTGCGCATAGCGCTGGAAGAAGCCGCAGCCGTCGATGATGCTTGCCTCCTCGAGCTCCCGGGGAATGGTCTTCATGAACCCGTACACCAGAAACAGAGAGATCGGTACGTTTATGCCCGCGTACGTGACCACCAGCGCCCAGAGCGTGTCATAGATTCCGATTCCGATGATGATCCTGAAGTAGGGAACCATCAGGGCCACGATGGGCACGAGAACACCCGCCAGCATCAGGTTGAGCAGCGCGTTCTGACCCCGGAAGGTATACCGCGAAAACACGTAGGCCGCCATCGAAACGATCAGGAGATTGATGACGGTCGACAACCCCGAAACGAACACCGAGTTCAGAAACAGAAGGTGGAGGCTCGAGATCTGCACCGCCTCCACGTAGTTGGAAAACTGCGGGACCGCCGGAAGACTGAAGGGCTCGGTCTGCAACTCGAGATTGGTCTTGAGCGATCCGACGAGCAACCAGACCAGCGGCACGAATGTACTGATAAGAAATAGGATGAGCACCACCCACTTGGCGGTCTTCGCGACTATGTCCGTTACGGTCAGCTTCTTTCGCCTGCTCTTCACCATGGTGCCCCCTACTGCGTCGCCTCGGCCATCGGGTCGCGTCGCCCTATGAAACGCCGCACAAACACGATAATCACGGCCCCGACCGCGATCAGCGTGGCCCCGATCGAGTTCGCGACGCCATACTCGAGTCCGCTGAGCTTGCGGTACAGCATGAGCGCCATGACCGAAGTGGTATTTGCCGGCCCTCCCCGCGTCATGAGGAACGTAGCCTCGAAGTGCCTCAGTCCGAAGGCGATCGCAAGGGTCATCGCGGTCACCATCACGCCCCGAATCATGGGGAGGGTGATGTAGCGCTCCTGCTGCCAGACGTTGGCGCCGTCGATCTGGGCCGACTCATAGAACTCGCGCGGCACCGACATCGTCCCCGCTAGGATGATGATCATGAAGTAGCCGATGTATATGAGCTCCTGCAGGATGACGGCGGGAAGTGCCGTTGCAACCTCTCCGAGCCAGTTGCGCGTCATGCCTTCGAGGCCGATCGCCTCGAGAAAGGCGTTTATGGCGCCGAACTCCGCGTTGTAGAGGGCGAGCCAGAGCATTGCGATCGCAACCTTCGAGATGACATTCGGCAGAAAGTAAATGGTACGAAGCAGCCGCCAGGCGGGAGGCTTGCGGGCCAATATCATCGCAACGGTCGCGGCAAGCGCAATCTGTATGAACCCGAGCGAAAATGCCCAGATGAAATTGTTGCGCAGCGAAAGCTGGAAGTTCTCACTGCCGAAGTTCTGCACGTAGTGATCGAATCCGATGAACTCCGGCGCACCGACCCCATTCCAGGTGGTAAGGCTGATTGAAAACACGTAGATCAGCGGATAGATGAAAAACGCCCC
>JAAAOH010000117.1 GCA_009908925.1 Spirochaetota bacterium
CATCACCTTCGAGGCCGCGGCGGCACGCATGCGCTATCTCATGGAGGAAGGCCGCAAGGGCCTCGAGGAGCCGGTAACAGTCGACGATAGCTGGATCGTTCGTGTCAGCGAGGCCCGGGGGTTTCTCGCCTCACCGTTCGAGGACGGCATTTTCCGGAAAGTGAACTGCCAGGTGCAGCTCGCGCCCGGCGGGAAGCCGGCCGGTGACGAGATCCTCTTTTCCGAGTTATCACTCCATCTTTTCGAGAAGTATCACTTCCTCGAAGGACTGGGATCGTCCTTCCGAAGCGAGCCCGCACAAATGAAAAAGGTCTTGAAACTCTAATTTCAGTGTTGACGTAAACTCCTCCACCGGTTATCCTGAATCAGTAAGAGGCCGTTCACGCGGCCTCGGATAATCGGTGGATATATGCAGAACGAACGTATACTTGTCGTTGAAGACGAAAAAATCATCTCTCTCGATCTTCAGCGACGCCTTGAAAAGTTCGGCTACCAGGTAGTCGGGCTTTCCGCCACCGGCACGGATGCGGTGGAGAAAGCCCACTCACTTCTCCCCGACATCATTCTCATGGATATCATGCTCGGCGGCGATATCGACGGCATCGATGCCGCCCGGCAGATCAAGGAAGAGCTCGCCATTCCGGTGATCTTTCTCACCGCCTTCGCTGATGAGAAAACGCTGGCCCGGGCCAAAGAGGCCGAACCCTATGGCTACGTTCTCAAGCCCTTCAAGGAGCGCGAGCTCTACACGACCATCGACATCGCTCTCTACAAGAGCAACATTCATAAGAAGCTCCAGAGTCAGGAACGCTGGTTCTCGGGCATCCTGCACAGCGTCGGCGACGCCATCATCGCCACCGACGATCAGAACAACATCCAGTTCATGAACCCGGTAGCCGAAACGCTGACGGGATGGCGTGAAGACGAGGCGAAGGATCTGCCTCTCAGTGACGTATTCCAGATCTTCGACAACCACACCGAGCTACGGATGCAGGTGACCGGAGAAGACCCGAAAAGCGAGAATGAGGCAACCCTCTTCTTCGAGAACGTGTACCTGAAAAACAAACAGGGCGCCCAGATCCACGTCGACGGCACGGTGGCCGCAATTCGCAGCAGCGCGGCCTTCGAGGGCCTTACCATTGCCTTCCGGGACCTCACCGATATCAAGAAGATGTCGGATACCATCGTCTACCAGGCAAGTCACGACTCGCTGACAGGTCTCGTGAATCGCACCGAGTTCATCGCGCAACTGCAGGAGCTCATCCCCAAGGTTAAGACCGGAACCCGAAGCCACGCCATCCTTCTGATCGACCTCGATCAGTTCAAGGTGATAAACGACGTCTGCGGACACTTCGCCGGGGACGAGCTACTGCGGCAGGTGTCAAACGATATCGTCGATGAGCTGCCGGAAGGCAGCATTGCGAGCCGTATGGGGGGCGATGAGTTCGCAGCCGTGCTGCTCGATATGAACATCGACCGTGCGGTAGAGGTTGCCCGCAACGTTCACAACGCCGTGCAGCGACGCTTCATCTGGCAGAAGAACACCTTCAATATCACCGCGAGCCTCGCCGTCGTTCCCCTCGAGAAGGAGAACACCGACATTTACGGTGTGCTTGCTGCGGCCGACGACGCCTGCCGCCTGGCAAAAGAAAAGGGCGGCAACATGGTGCGTACCTACGAGACGACAGACCACCAGTTCCTCCGCCGTCGCGGTGAGATGCGCTGGATATCGCGGCTCACCGAGGCACTCGAGCAGGACCGCTTTGTGCTTTATTCTCAGCCCATCGCGCCGGTACGTCAGGAGCTCAGGCATAAGGCGGAGATACTGATCCGGCTGCGCGAGGACGACGGCAGCTTCGCGAATCCCGGTGAGTTCATCCCCGCCGCCGAGCGTTACAACCTGATGCCCTATATCGACCGATGGGTCGTGCGCAACATCCTGCAGTACGAGAAGCGCACCCGCGACTCCAACGGCCATTTCGAGACCTACTGCATAAACCTCTCGGCGGCCTCCGTCGTCGACGATTCCTTCCTCGAGTTCATCATCCGAACCTTCGAAGAGACCGAGGCCGAGCCCCGCAATTTCTGCTTCGAGCTGACCGAGACCACCGCGGTAGAGAACCTCTCCCGCGCGGTCGGGTTCATGACGCGGCTCAAGAAAATGGGGGTCACCTTCGCCCTCGACGATTTCGGAAACGGCTTCTCCTCCTTTGCCTATCTCAAGAACCTGCCGGTGGACTACCTCAAGATCGACGGTTCCTACGTGCAGGATATCGACCGTGATCCCATAGACCGGGCAATGGTCGAGGCGGTGAACAATATCGGCCACGTGATGGGCATGAGGACGATCGCGGAGTTCGTAAGCAACGCCGAAATCCGAAAGATTCTCGAGGAGATGGGCGTAGACTACGTGCAGGGCTTCGAGATCGCCCGGCCCGGCCCACTCTCCGAGTCACACATCGAAGCAGCCTTCCACGGCACGAACTGACCATGAGCGAGCTCGCAGAGGGCGGCTCGGGAGCCGGCGCCGACTCCAACAGACACGTTTTTCTCTTCGGGCAGAAGCATGCGGGCAAGAGTACCCTCGGCAGGATCGTCGCCGAGCGGCTCGGCCTGGCCTTTCTCGACCTCGACGACCTCATCGTCGAGCTCGCAAACCTCGATTACCACCCGCCGGCCGAGGACGCACGTGCGGTCTACCGCCGCCACGGTGCCGAAGGATTCCGCGGTTTCGAGGCCCAGGCCGCCTCCCGCCTCGCCGAGCGTCTCGCGTTGGCTCCACAGACCGTCTGTGCGCTCGGCGGCGGAACCGTGCAGAACGACTCCGCCTACGGGGCGCTGGAAGCACAGGGCCACTTCGTATATCTTTACGTCGACACCGACGAGTTGTACCGGCGCGTATCGAGAACCGGCCGGCCGGCCTTTCTCACCTCCGATGATCCGGAGGAGGAGTTCCGCCGCCTTGCCGCCGAGCGCGACCGCATCTACCGCCGCCGCGCGGATCTCGTCTGTGAACTCGACGCTCTTGGTCGCGAGGCTGCGGCCGACGCCCTGGAGCGGTACCTGTGGGAGAACGGTTTTGGCAGGCAGTAGCTTTGGACATCTATTTCGCCTTACGACATTCGGAGAATCGCACGGTGGCGCCGTTGGTGTGGTAGTCGACGGGGCGACACCGGGGCTCGAGATATCGGAACCTGAAATTCAGAAGCAGCTCGACCGGCGAAAGCCCGGACAATCCGACGTTTCCACTCCCCGGAAGGAGCCGGACATCGTCAACATGCTCTCCGGCGTGTTCCAGGGAAAGACCACCGGCACCCCGATCCTCATGATCCTCTACAACAAGGATGCGGATCCTTCGGCCTACGACGAGATCCGAAAACTCTACAGACCCGGACACGCGGACTTCACGTATCTGCAGAAATACGGCACGAGGGACTGGCGCGGCAGCGGTCGGGCCTCGGGGCGTGAGACCGCGGGGCGCGTTGCCGCCGGCACCATCGCCCGAAAGCTGTTGGCCGGCCGCGGCGTCTCCGTGCTCGCCTATACTGTCCGTGCGGGCGGGATCAGCTGCGAGTCCTTCGATCCGGACATCATCGAGCAGAACCCCATGCGGGCCTGTGACGCTGCGGCCGCCGAGCGCATGACCGCGCGTGTTGCGCAGCTCAAGGAGGCCGAGGACTCGATGGGCGGCATCGTGGAGTGCCGGGTACGGGGTGTGCAGCCCGGACTCGGAGAACCGGTGTTCGACAAGCTCGATGCGGAGCTCGCCCACGCGATGCTCTCAGTGGGCTCGGTGAAGGGGATCGAGTTCGGCGCCGGGTTTCGGGTAGCCGACATGAGCGGCAGCGAGCACAACGACGAGATGGACGCCGACGGTTTTCTCACCAACAACGCCGGGGGCATAATCGGCGGGATCTCCACGGGAAACGAAATCATCTTCCGCGTTGCGGTGAAACCCACCTCCTCCATAGCGCGGGCTCAGAAAACGGTAGATCTCGACGGTCTGGAACGGGTAATTCGGACGGAGGGTCGACACGACGCGTGCATCTGCCCGCGGATCGTGCCGGTGGTCGAAGCGATGACCTGCCTGGTGCTCGAGGATCACTACAAGCGCCAGGCGGCCATGCATTCCTGATCGTTCGGTCTCAGGCTACTCCTCTTCGGGAGAGAACTCATCCTTGGAGGCGCCACACATGGGGCAGACCCAGTCCTCGGGAAGACTCTCGAAGGAGGTTCCGGCCTCGATTCCGCCGTCAGGATCACCCTCTTCGGGATCGTAGATGTAGCCACAGACTTCACAAACGTATCTTTGCATACGACTCTCCTTGGTGCCTGGTCAATTGAAATGTGTTGCGCAGAGGATAACACAAACGACTAGGTTTGTGTAGAAAAAGCGTAGCCGTCGGCCCCCAGCAGCTGCGCTCGCTCCCGGCCGGCGTCGGGATGTATACCCAGCCGCGTCAGCGAGAAATCGAAGCGGACGGGGTCGGCCGGATCGAGGCGGCGAAAGAACTCGGTGATCTCGAGGGCGGCCTTTCCGTCGGCACTCTTTCGCGAGAGAATGCCCAGTGTCGCGCAGATGCGATGCATGTGCGTGTCCATGGGTACCACCAGACGGGAGCTCGGCACCCTCGTCCAGCCACCCGGATCCACCTCATCGGCCCTGACCAGCCAGCGAAGGAACAGGTGCCAGCGCTTCGCCGCACTCCCCCGCTTTACCTGTGCGAGAAGCAGGCCGTGGATGCCGCCGGCGTATTCGGAGAGCTCCTGCGAGAGACCGCCGAGGGCGGGGATGACCGTCGCGTCGGCCGCGGAGGTGTGCCGCAGAAAGGCGTCCTCCAGACTGCCATGCCGTCGGCGGGCCTCTGCGACGGCGTAGAGAAAATGAGAGATCTCTTCCGGTCCGAAGAATCGGTAGACGAACCCGTCGAAGCGCGCGCGAAGATCCTCAAGGGAGCTCTGTTCGAGAACGGCCGCCGGGCCCGGCCGTGAGGCCCCCGCCGTTGCGGCCGCTTCGGCGGACCCCGGACGGCAGTCGAGCCGCGCGAGTACGTCGGCGCAGACACCGAGGATGCTGCGGACGCGGCCAAGCGCAAGAGATGCACAGATGAGGGCCACGACTTCGCGATCCGCCGAATCGGGGTAGCGCAGCACGACCTCCAGCGGATCGGGGTGGATGTAACGTGGTGAGTGGTAGCGACGGTAGGCCTCGAGGACGACGGCCTCGGCCCGGCCGGGCGCCGCGGCACCGACGGAGGGGCTGCTCATTTACACCCGACTCCCGACACGCTATGCTTCGGAGACATGCAGGAAATCGTTGCGTTCGTCGCGGATAACTTCTTCTGGGTATTCATTGGCATACTGCTGGTCAATCTACTGCAGCGCCGCTATCAGGCGACGGCCGAAAAGAAGCGGTTTGCCACGCTCTACCTGGGCATTGCCGCCTTCTTCGTCTACACCAGCGCACAGGCGCTCGTGATGTACGAGCTCTCGCCCTACTACTTCGTGCCCATCCTGGGGCTTATAGTCGGGGTGGTGTACTACTACCGCAAGCACACCTTCCCGTTCCGCCTCCACTGTCCGCGAAGCGGCAAGCTCCTCAACCTCGAGACCATCCTCTTTCGTGATTCCAACATTCTACCCGAGTCGGAGAACGGTGACCCGCCGTCGGACACGGAGAACAACTGAGGTATGCAGCCCCCTGCTACTCCCGCCGGGTTACGTGTATGCCCAGCAGCACCAGCCCGGCAATGATGAGAAGCGAAGGCCAGTACAGCGCGACCAGCCTGGCAAAACTGCGGTCCACAATGCCGAGGCTGAAGAGCAGGAACACAAGCGATATTATGACGATGGCCACGCCGGGGACGGTGAAGCTCATACGCGACCCCCAGGGGCGACGGACGCCGTAGGCAAAAAGACTCAAGCCCGTAATGGTCATAAACACCGGCCAGATGCTCGAGATGGTCACCGGGCTGAGCAGGGTTTCCGCCAGCAGAAAGAAGAGCCCCAGCAGCAGGGCGAACATGCCGATAAAGACGTAGGCGTCGCGACGTCTGCGGACGAACCCTTCATAGAGGAAGCCCACACCGGCAATGATGAGCAGGAGAGGCCACAGCGATTCGAGCCCCGGGATGAGGCCGAGATTCCACAGCAGGAGAATCACGCCGACCAGAATGAAGACGACGCTGGAGACCAGAAATTTATTCGGATATCGCGGAGGCCCGATTCGGCTCACGACCGGTAGTGTAGCAAATAGCCCGCGCCTTGCCAACAATACCCGCGAATACTACAATGGCGCCGATATGAAGATTCGCGCTGCTGCCCTCCTACTGCTGCTGATACTGGCCCTCACGGGCTGTCGGACGCAGAACGACTACTATGTAGTCGGCACCGACGAGCAGAAAGAGGAGCTCCGCCAGCTCTTCACGCTTCTCGAAGACGAGCCCCGGCAGCAGAGCCAGATGGTGCTCATCGAGGAAATCGCCGGTTACCTTCTGCAGGCCGGGTACCCTGGTCGTATGCGGACCTTCCTCACCACCTTCGTCGAGCGCAACCCCGACCATCCCTACAATGCCTATTTTCTGCTTCTCGTAGCGAAGCAGTACCGTGACTCCTCCCCGGAGATGTCGCGGCATTACTACAAGCGGGTGGTCTCCAACTACGCCGACCTCACCGTCAACGGCACCTCCGTGCACTACAACGCACTGCGTGAGCTTGTTCGACTCACCGAGGATCCAAAAGAGCGACTGCGGCACTACCATGAGCTGGTTGACCGCTTCGATGACAAGCTCGACCTGGGTGCCACGTACTATTTTATGGCGAGAACTCACGAGCAGCTCGGCGAGTGGGATGATGCCTACGCCGACTACAAGAACTTTCTCGGCTATCCCGAGACTGAAATCCTCGGTGCTCCCCATGCCCGCGAGCAGATAATCCGTCGGGTGGAGTTCTACGATTCGTCGAAGAACTGGACGATGGATAGTCTGGACCGCCTGGTAGCCACCATCAAGAATGCGTTGTGGCGTCAGGATGCAAATCTGCTGCTGCGATACAGAGCAGACGCCAACTTCTTCGCGATGTCGTGGGAGCAGGAGGAAACGGACTTCAACAGCCAGGGGCCGTTCAACATCGGCATCTTCCTCCAGCGCTCGCGCGTGCGATTTGCCGAAGACATCGACATAAACTCAAACGCGCGGGAGGCCTATCTTCGGACCTGGGGATGGTCACACCGCATTCGAACCTGGTACCTCTACTTCCGCCGCGTAGATTTTCCGGCGGATCCCGACATCAACGGCGACTGGGAATGGGCGGGTATCTTCTTTGGCGACGCGCTTTAGGATCGCGACAATTCTACTGACCGTCCTGGTGGTAGCACCGGTGACGGTATTTGCCCAACGCATCGATGAGGAGCCGACGATCACAAGCCGGGTCGACTGGCTCTCGCGCAGCTTCCATATCGACATCCAGAGCCCCCTGCCCGCCGATGCACGGAACCATCCGGCAGCGGCCTACACCGCCGAGCAGAACGTCAGAGCCGAGCTACCCCGTATTCTGCAGGAGGAGGCGGCCGGCATTCGGGTGGACTCCCTCCACACCCTTGCCGAGCACTACGGACAGCGGCCGAGACTTGCCGTAGATGTAGCACGGCTCTCAGAAGAGCTCGTCCCCACGTTGAACCGTCACACACCGGACCTGCGTGCTTTGCAGCTCAGTTACTCGCTGCAGCTCTACCCGCATCTCGCGACGCTTTTCATCGATCACGAGCGCCCCCGGGAGCTTCCGCGCGTCATACCGTGGCGGCCGAGTCGCGAATTCACCGGTCTGGTCGTCTATGCCCGCGGGCTGCTCCCCGTGCACGGGGAGGATCGCAGCGCCCGGGTACGTCCTGCCCTGCTTCCCGACATCTACTCTCACGATGCAACGCACGTCGTTCTCGAGACTGACCGTGTCCGGCCTGAGGTCATCGGCGCCCGCGGGCCGGTGGCATACGCGACAAGCGCAACCGATCCGATCATCGAGGAGCGTGCCGGGACACGACCGATGAGGATCGTGGCGACGGGCGTCTTCGGCCGATACGCGACCGATCCCATCATTTCCGCCGGCGACGCTGAGGTGTTTTTCGCCGAGCCCGCAAACCAGGACATCATCCGCGAGGGGCGGGTCGTCATCATCCTCGAGCAGTCGGTGCTCGAAGAATCGACGCTCGATTGACGACTCCGGCACACCTGTGGTCAAATACCCCAACCCACGCAAGGAGTACCCCGTGACTTTTCGTCATCTCAGTACCGTCATCGTCATCTCGGTTTTCGTCTCGGTTCTCGTATCCTGCGGCGGCGGGTCGCAGGGTTCCGGTGTCGTGCTCTGGCCCCCCGAGGAGAGCTCCCTCGAGTACGGCATGGTCGTTGCCATCAACGACAGTTCTGAAGTCGAGGAAACCTACACGGTGAGCCCGGTCGAGGACGGCGAACAAGAAACCGTCCCGCAGTGGCGCGTGGAAGTATTCGGCACCGAGGAACGCGCCGGGGAGTTTGCCGCGGAGTTCGAAGACTACGCGGAGACCTTTGCCTCCGCCGAACGGCAGGCCCTTCCCGTGCGTGAGGACGCCGACCGCACGTCGAATATCGTGTACCGCCTGCGCCGCGGTGAAGAGGCAAAGGTGATCTCCCGAAGCGACCAGCCCTCGGACGAGGCCGGGTTCGTCGACTACTGGTACGAGGTGCTGACCAGAGACGGGTCCCGCGGCTGGGTGTTCGGCTACTACCTCTCCGGAATCGAAGGATCCGGCGGCGGGGGCGAGGAAAACGACCCCGTTGATGATCCCCTGCTCTCGCGCTTTCTCTCGACCACATGGCGACCGGTGTACTTCTCCCGGATGCTGGACTCCGGCCGGATCGATCTCGAGCGCTTCCGCGCCAACTATGGACTCTTTCCCGAACCGGGGGAGAACCGTATCCGGCTGAATCTCGAGGATCAGAGCGCCACTTTCGAGTACGAGGGATGGAGCCGCGGACGCTCGAGAGAGTTCGTAGCCCGCGGGGCACCGTTCTCCGTCATTGTGCGGGCGGAGAACAGCATCAGCGTCCAGTACACCATCGACGGTGAGGGATACAACGTCGCTATGCAGAGCGTCGAGCGGGAGATCGCGGAGGTACGGAGCGCGGAACAGGAGCGCCGGGAGGAACGATACAACTCGCTGCGCTCACGGGGAAACAGACTGGTGAGCAACGCTTACGGGAACATCCTCCTGCGCGACGACGGCGCCTTCCAGTGGGCACAGTATTCCCGGCTCGTGCCCTCGGTCATACCGGCGTCCGCCGGCGCAAGCGGCTACATCCGTTTCGATCACTTCCTTTCGCAAAGCCTCGCCGAAGACTACGAGGGAGCTCTGTCGTTCCGGTTCGTGGGTGCAACGGGCCAACCCGTCGTGTTTCTCTATCAGTTCGTCTCCGGCGGGCTCCGCCTTGCTCACGTGCCGTCGGACGACATTCGCGATAAGGTGGTACTACGGGAGAGCCTCTCTCCGGTCATAATCTTCTTCTCCTTTGAGGACGGTGACTCGACATGAGTCTCGTGCAGCTCACCGACGTCACGGTTTCCTTCGGTGAGCGGACGGTTCTCGACGGGGTCAAGCTGTCTCTGAGCCGCAGCTCGCGGGTGGCCCTGACCGGCGCGAACGGCAGCGGGAAGACCACTCTCATGCGCATCATCGCCGCACACGTTCAGCCGGACGGCGGAACGGTAGTGCGACGCGGCGGCGCCCGTATCTCCTACCTTCCCCAGTCGGTCGAGCATTTCGCCGGCCGCACCGTGCGAGAGGAGGCGGAGCGGGCCTTCGATTATCTACGGGACCGCCTCTCCCGCCAGGAGGAGCTCGGACACATCCTCGCGGAGTCAACCGAGACCGACGAGCAGGCCGCCGACCTCCTGCACGAGTTTCACGAGATACAGGAACTCATCGAAGACTCCGGGTTCTATGACCGGGAAGCACGCATCGACGAGGTGCTCCGCGGGCTCGGATTCCGCGCAGAGGCCTTCGAGGCTCCCATCGAGGAGCTCTCAGCCGGCTGGCGCATGCGCGCGGCCCTCGCGCGGGTTCTCCTCGAACACCCCGACCTCCTGCTCCTCGACGAGCCGACCAACTATCTCGACATCGAAGCGCGGGAGTGGCTCATGGAGTTCCTCACGAGGTATCACGGCGGATACCTTCTTGTCTCCCACGATCGCTACTTCCTCGATCGGGCCACGGACCACGTGGCGGAGCTCTTCATGGGAGATCTCCGTCTCTACACCGGAAACTTCTCCGAATATGAAGCACAGCGAGAGCGTGAGCTCGAGCAGCTGCGAAAGGACTACGAGGCCCAGCAGGCCTACATCGAGCGCCTCGAGTCCTTCATAAACCGCTTTCGATACAACGCCTCCAAGGCCTCCCTCGTGCAGAGCCGGATAAAGGAGCTCGAGAAGGTTGAGCCGATCGAGATTCCCGAGGGCCTGAAGCCCATGCACGTGGAGTTTCCCCAGCCCACACGGACCGGTCGCATCGTCGCCGAGCTCTCGGGCCTGGAAAAGCGCTACGGCGCGGACGCGGTGTTTTCCGGCATCGACGTCCACATCGAGCGGGGCGAGAAGGTTGCGGTGGTGGGACCAAACGGCGCGGGCAAGTCGACCCTGCTCCGCATCCTCGCCGGTCGTGACAACGACTTCGGCGGGGAGCTCTCCTGGGGCACCGGCGTGAAGACAGCCTATTTCTCCCAGGACGAGCCCGATGCCCTCGACTCCGAGTGCAGCATTCTCGAGGAGGTCGAGCGGGATGCCCCCACTCAGATGGTTCCCCATCTGCGCGCCATGCTCGGCGCCTTTCTGTTTCGGGGTGACGACGTGTTCAAGCAGGTTCGCGTCTTGAGTGGCGGTGAGCGAAGCAGGCTGATCCTCGTGAAGATGCTGTTGCGCCCCGCGAACCTCCTCGTGCTCGACGAGCCGACCAATCACCTCGACATGAGCTCCAAGCGCGTCCTTGCGGACGCCCTCGGGCGCTTCGAGGGAACGGTGGTCTTCGTCTCCCACGACCGCTATTTCATGCGAGACGTGGCAACCCGCGTGATCGAGCTCCACCGGCCCGATCAGAGAAAGCCGGCCGGGCTGCGGGATTTCAAGGACGACTGCGACTACTATCTTCGGCGAACACAGGCCGAGGCGGCGGGGGTAGACGCGGCCGCGGGACCGGAGGCGCCGCGGGCGGGCGCAGGAGACGACGGCGGGGACCGGGCGGCGGGAGCCTCGCAACGGGCCGCTGCCGTCTCCGGGGCAGCGGCGCCGGAGCAGAACTGGGCCGCGCAGAAACAGCAGAAGAGCCGAGCGCGAAAGCTCGAGAGGCAGGAGAGCGAGATCCTCGCGGAGATCGATCGCCTCGAAACCGAGCATGAGAGCGTGCAGGAGGAGCTTGCCCGCCCGGAGGTCTACGCCAACGGCGATACAGTAAAAGCACTCACCGCGCGCCTCGAGGCTATCGACCGAACCCGAAACGAGCTCACCGAGCGGTGGGAGCGGCTCGCCGGCGAGCGCGAGCTCATCGAGGAGGAGCTCGGTGGCTGAGCCCGTGAGGGCGCGCGTGGGAGAGCGGTTCTCGGCCTTTGCGGCCCGCCATATAGCCGGGTCCGTTCTCACCTCGGGGAGCCTCATAGAGCGATGCTCAACCGACATGAGCATCTTCCGCCGCACGCCCGCGGCGGTTCTCCGCCCCCGGGACGAATCCGACATTATGGCGACTCTCTCATTCGCTCGCGCCGAAGCGGTACCGATCACCGCCCGCGCCGGAGGCAGCAACACCGCTGGGGCGGCCCTCACGAACGGCATCGTGCTCCTCTTCGACCGCGGCGAGGAATGGAGCCGGCTGACCTACGACCCCGATAGCGGTGAGATAACCGCGGGACCTGCCGCCCGCCACGATGAGCTTCAGGCGCTGCTTCGCCTCAACGGGCGAACGCTCCCCTCCGACCCCTCGAGCGGTCCACTATCGCGCATCGGTGGAAACATCGCGACTAAAGCGAGCGGTCCGCATGCGCTGAAACACGGCGCGGTGGATCGCTACCTCATGGCCCTGCGCGTGGTGACCAACGAGGGAGACGTGATCGCGACGGATCGACCGCGGGAGCTGCCGGCGCGCATTCGCGACGGCGTGGAGGAAATCCGGCGGCGGGCTCTGGCGGACGAAGGGGTTCTCGAGCTGCTTCGCAGGCGACGCGACATGAAGATCGCAAGCGGCTACAACCTCTTCGCCCTTCTCGAGGAAGACGCCCACCTGCGTCTGGCACGGCTGCTCGCGGGCAGCGTGGGCACCCTGGGCATCGTAACTGAAGCCCGCCTGCGGACCGTCGCGGTGGAGGCCGGGCGAACGACGGTGGAGGTCTTTTTCGACACCGCTCATGCGGCCGTCGGTGCCGCCTCCCGCGCCGTCGAGCTCGGCGCAGCGGCCTGTGAGTTCCTCAACCGGGAGTGCATCCGTATCGTCCGCGAGCGGCATCCGGAGCTCGAGCTCCCGGAGGCAGGCTCGCTGCTGCTTCTCGAGTTCACCGGTGAGGGGCACCACCACGCGGCAGCCGCCCTCGCCCGCGAGCTTGGCTCACGCGGTAGCCCGGCCCCGCGAATATCCTCCGACCCCGATGTACAGACCCGCCTCTGGGAAGTGCGAAAG
>JAAAOH010000273.1 GCA_009908925.1 Spirochaetota bacterium
GATCCGCACCATTCTCGGCGATGATCTTTTCAACGAGTACTGGTGGACCGGACAGATCGTGAATCACGACTCGGAGGACTGGGACAATCTGGTTGACCTCGGCGAAGACGAGCTCGGCGATCACGTGATTATGAACCGTGAGGTCTTTGAGTCCGACCTGGCAATTGCGGTCGGACATACCATGGGGAATCCCTACGGTGGATACTCCGGCGGCTACAAGCACGTTGCAACGGGCATCACCCACTGGCGCACCATCGCTGCGCACCACGTGCCCCACGTCATGCACCGCGATGACTTCACCCCGGTAAGCAGCCACAGCCTGATGCGCAAGAAGTTTGACGCGATCGGTCAGCACATGGAGAAGAAGATGGGGCGGAACTTCTTCCTCTGCGACGGCGTGCTCGACACGAAGGGCCGACAGATCGCAGTGTTTGCGGGCTACGGCAAAGAGATGCAGCCGGCCTCCTGGGAGATCGCCGACAAGCGGACCTACGTGCCCTGGGCCGAGAAGAAGTACGATGTGATGGTCTTCGGCATGCCGCAGTTCTTCCACTACGGAAACGGCCACGGCACCAATCCCATCCTCATCCTCCAGGCGATCGCGGCCAACGTCATACGTCACCGGCGCATCATGTCCGACCGCTGCGTCATCATCTGCTCGTCGACCTGCAACGGATGGTTCCACGATGAGGTCTTCACCGGCTATCGTGAGCTCTATGATGTCTTTCAGAAGGATTACCACCAGACGCTTCCCGACGTGGAGCGCCACGGTGAGTACTTCACGCAGAACGAAGAGTTCATAAAGCGCTATCGCTTCGACTACGGGTTCCATCCCTATCACTGCTTCTCGATGGTCAGCTGCGGGCAGATCGCCGAGGACCACTGCGCGGCCGTCTACCTCGTCGGTGCGCAGGAGCCGGGCTACGCGCGGGGGATGGGCATGAAGACGAGGGCGACATTCGAAGAGGCCCTCGAGGATGCCAAGAAGAAGTTCGTAGGACCGAACCCCAACATTCTCGCACTGCCGCGCACCTTCAAGACCGCCGGCGTGCACCTCATGATGAAGGAATAGGAGAGGAGCAACGACAATGACAGCAACGATAATTCGTTCGGAAAAGCCGATTGCCTTTGCCGGAGTGCCGGCAGTGCTGGTGGAGACGGTGTTCGTGGCAGCGACGGTTCTCATGCCGATCGCCGCGCACAGCCTCGGCTGGCCGGTGTTCGTGGTACTGCCGATGTTCTGGGGCGTGATGCTCTCGGGCGTCGTCTTCGGGTGGAAGACCGGCCTCGTGGTCGGGGCGGTGTCGCCGGTGTTGAACTTCGTGCTGACCGGGATGCCGATGGCGCCGCTGGTGCCGATCATGACGGTCGAGCTCGCGGTCTACGGCGCGCTGCCGGCCCTTCTCGCGCAGAAGGCCTTCCGGGGTAACCTCTACATCGGCATGGCCATCTCGATGGTCGTCGGGCGCCTCGTCGTCCTCGCCGGGTTCCTGATGTTCCTCGGCGGTCCCGAGAGGCTTCCGGGCTGGCTGAGCATGCAGTTTCTGCCGGGTCTTCCGATGCAGGCCGCGCAGATTGTCCTCGTGCCGATCGTCGGTGGAATGATCATCCGCGCACTGCGCCGCGACGAAGGGGAAAACACGGCGTAGGTGCCGCGAGCACCGGCTGCGGGCGGCCGAGCCCGGCCGCAGGTTGCACACATCATGCTGAGTGTCTTCGAAGCCGGCCGCCTCGTCATTCGACTTGGCGGCGGCTGGCTCTATCCGCTGTTCGTTCTCTACATGGCCGCCGGACGGGGCGCGCAGCCCCTGTTCCGGGCGGCCGATGTGGTGAGTTGCGTGGATACGAAGATCGGGCAGGGCGCAATCTTCCTCTACGCCGCGCTCGGGATCGGTTCGGCGCGGGGGCAGCTCGCGAGTCGGCTGGCGGCGGACAAGGCCGGGCGGCTCGGCATCTTGCTTACCGCAGATGAGTGGGTTGATTCTCTCGAATGCCGAACCGAGTCGCTGCTGCACGACCTGGCGGAGCCGGCCCCTGCGGTGGAGACGCTCGAGGGACGGCTGAAGCGGGAGTTTCTCGAGGCGCCCGGGAGCTACGTTACCGTCCACGACCTCGACCGGTCTCGCCCGGCGGCGCGCGCGGTGGAGAGCTACCTCTCCCATTGACATCCTCGTTGATCACGTGAATCTCTGGATGTATGAGGGTTCTTCTCCCGCGCCGACTGCGCAGGCGCCGCCCGGCGGCACCGACCGTAATTGTCGTGATGTTTTGCCTGGCGGTGCTCGCGGTGCTCGTGAGCCCCGGCACCGCCGCGGCTGAAGCCGCCGCGCCGGCTGCGAGCGAATCTGCCGCGCCCGACACGCAGGCCGCGTTCGCGGGCTGGCGCGAGGTGCGCACCGAGCACTTTCGCATCATTTACGAGCCCGCCCATGAGGCTGCGGCGCGGGAGGTTATCTCCTTTGCCGAGGATGTCTACGCCGATGTGACCGACACCCTCGGCTACTATCCCGAGACGGTGCCGGTGGTCATTCGCGGGAGAACCGCGAGCGCAAACGGCTTCTATTCTCCGTTCCCCCATCACATATCTCTCTTTGTCACGAGTCCCTCGGGCGTGTGGATGGGCGCCCGCCACGAGAGCTGGCTCCGCGTGCTGCTGACCCACGAGCTCACGCACTTCGTCCAGTTCACCGATCGCACCGGCTTCTTCGGGGGACTCTCCCGCATCTTCGGGCACGATGTCTCGGTGTTTTCCTTTCCGTTCATGCCGGGCTGGTACGTTGAGGCGCCGACGACGCTCAATGAGACGCGGCTGACCACCGGCGGACGCGGCCGCAATCCGTTCTTCGAGATGCAGGTGAAGGCGCCGGTTCTCGAGGGCAAGCTCTGGTCCCTCGATCAGGCCTCCTACGAGTCCGCCTTTGCTCCGCGCGGGCGCAATCCGTTCTTCGAGATGCAGGTGAAGGCGCCGGTTCTCGAGGGCAAGCTCTGGTCCCTCGATCAGGCCTCCTACGAGTCCGCCTTTGCTCCGCGCGGGCGCATCTATATCGCCGGTTACGTTCTCGCCGACTACCTGAGGCGTGCTTACGGCGAGGGGACCTACGCGCGGGTGCATCGGGAGTTCGAGCGATTGCCCTTCTTCGGTGTCGAACGGGCAATACGGCGGGTCACCGGCGACGACGCAGAAGAAGTCTACGCGGACATGCACGCCGACCTCATCCGGCGCTTCGCTCCCGACGCCCGTATGAGCACGGGTCGGCGGGTGTCTCCCGAAGCTCCCGGAAACTGGTACCTCCCGATTCCCACCGAGAGGGGGCTCTTCGGCTATGTGGATGCGGTTGACCGTCGAGCCGGCATCTACCGCAGCAGCGCCGCCTCCCTCACGCGCGCCGACGCCGAATGGACCGGTGAGCTCGTGTTGCCGGTCCGACTCACCGATCCCTTCTCATTCGACGTCTCCGCCGACGGCTCCCGCATCGCCGTCGCTGTCACCCGGCAGGCGCCGAGCCACCGGGCAGGATCTGTCTCGTACTCCGAGCTCTGGCTCTACGATGTGGAGGGCGACGGGGTCGGCCCCGCGCGCCGGCTTACGAGCGGCGGCCGGCTGTGGCATCCGGCCCTTTCTGGGGACGGCTCGCACCTCGTTGCGGTGGAGCGGCGCGGCTCCTACAGCAGACTTGTCGAGGTTGATATAGACACCGGCGCCGTTCACGTGCTGCACGAACCCGACCGGGCGTCGGTTTACACGCCGCGAATTTCCCCCGACGGCACGCGCATCGTCTTCGTGGAGCATAGCCGGGGTTTTCAGGACGTGATGCTCCTCGAGGAGGGGCAGGGGGGCGCGGAGAACAGGGTGCGCGCCCTTGCCGGCCGGACGCGGGCAGGCGAGTACCTGCCGCGGTTTGCGGATGCCGAGACGCTCCTGTATTCCTCCGACCGCGATGGGAGACTGAACCTCTACTCCTATCACCTGCCGTCGGCGAGCGAGACCCTGGTCTTGGAGGATCGCATCGCCGCCTGGGCCGGCGTTGCGGTCGGCGAGGAGCTCCTCTACGGGAGCTACACGAGCGAAGGCTATACGCTGCGGCTCGCCGCCGCGGCTGCGGGCACCGCGACCGAAGCTGCCGCCGCTGGGGATGCTGCCGCCGCCGGGGACACGGACGCCGTGGACGTGGGTGCCACCGCCGTTGAGGGCGCCGCCGCGGGCGGCACGGGGGCTACCACGCCCCGACCCGCCCCCGACGTCAACGCCAGCTCCGCGGCGTCCCTCCTGCCGCCGGCCGCTCTTCCGCCACTCCCCGAACCGCGCCCCTACCGGGACGTGCCACGACCGCTCGTCTGGGCCCCCTACCTGGAGCTCTACGCCGACACCGATGAGACGGTTCGACTGCCCGCGGGCGTCTATCTCTACGGCGCCGGCATTCTCGGTCGCACGAGCTGGGATTCCATTCTGGCGGTGGATGCAGCCGCTCTCCAGCCGCGGGTCAGCCTCGGAGCGCGCTACGCCCCGGGTCCCCTGACTCTCGCCTACGGCTTCGACTACCGCTATCGGCCGACCTCCGACGAAACCTACCGTGCCAGCATTGTGAACCAGGTGTCGGCATCCGCCCTTCCGTGGTACGCCCGCCGCCCGGCGGCAGCCTCGGGGCTCTCCACGACGCTCGGCGCCGCCCTCGAGGCTGAACGGGAGTCGGGCGAGGCGTTCGACGCCGCGGCTACGTTCGAGACGGCAAGCGCGACTCGCGAGCTCGACCTGTCGGTCGGCGCACGCATCGCCCACGCGGCGTTCTCGCCACCGGCCGCCTACTTCGGCGGTTTCGCCACCGACGCGGGCGCCGAAGCCCGGTTCACCCCGCCGGTGCTCGACGCCGATGAGCCCCGCCTCGACACCTTTTTCGGGGCGGGCGTCCAGGTACCCACCGGCATCGGCCATCACGTGGCAGGTCTTCGCCTCGATGGCGCCGGCAGCACGTCCGGGTCTGTGGCGGGACAGCTGCCAGGGCCGGCCGGTGCGGACTGGGAGTCGGGCGATGCCGACATCAAGCTCGACGGGCGCGTCGAGTATCGCATGCCACTCGGAGTATATGACCAGCCGCTTCCGGGGCTCAGGCCGTACAAGCCGGCGCTCCTGGGGCTCGGCACGACCCTCTACGCCGAGAGCGCCCTCTACATCGATGCGAGCTCCGGGCGGGCCGAGGCGGAGGACGGCCTGTTCTTCGGGCTCGAGGCGGAGGGACGCTTCACACTGTTGCATCTCCCGCTTTCGGCAGGGGTCGGCGCGGTCGTGCGGGTCGACCGCAGCCTCTCGGAGCCCGTGGGAAGCGACGACACGCGCGTGTACTTCTTCGTCTCGTCCGACCTCACAACGCGCACCGGGGCGTTGCCTGGCGCCACCGATGGTGGTCCCGGCTCCGACGCGGCGCCGGGTGCCATCGGCCCCGGTTCAGCGCTCGGCCCGACGCTATCTGATCGACTCGTAGCCCCCGGGCACGCCGTTCGGTGAGAGCACGATCTGCCACAGCTGATTCTTCCGTGCCCGGAAGCCGGAAGCCGAAGAGAGCAGGTAGTACTTCCACATGCGATAGAAGCGATCGCCGTAGCGCTCGCGAAGCTCGGGCCACGCGGCCTCGAAGTTGTCGACCCAGTGCATGAGCGTGGTGTCGTAGTAGGCACCGAAGTTGTGCCAGTCCTCGAGTACGAAAATCTCCTCGACAGCGGAGGTGATCTGCTTTGCGGAGGGCAACATTGAGTTCGGGAAGATGTAGCGGGATATCCAGGGGTCGCCCTGCTGCACGGAGCGGTTTCCGCCGATCGTGTGGAGCAGGAAGAGGCCGTCGTCGGCGAGGAGCTTGCGCACCGTTTCCATGAAGGTGCGGTAGTTCTTGACGCCCACGTGCTCGAACATTCCGATCGAGACGATGCGGTCGAACGTGTCGTCTATCTCGCGATAGTCCTGAAGCCGTATGTCCACCGGCAGATCGCCCTTGTGCCTGTTCGCGTAGTCGACCTGCTCCTGCGAGACGGTCACGCCGACCACCTCGCAGCCGTAGTGCTCGGCCATGTAGCGGGCCGCACCGCCCCAGCCGCAGCCGATGTCCAGCACGCGCATACCCGGTTCGAGCCCGAGCTTGCGCGCGCAGAGGTCGATTTTTGCTTCCTGAGCCTCGTCGAGCGTATTCGCGTCCTTCCAGTAGCCGCAGCTGTAGGTGAGTCGTGAGTCGAGCATCCGCTCGTACAGATCGTTTCCGATGTCGTAGTGGCGTTCGCCGATGGTGAACGCGCGCCTCGGGCTCTGCAGATTGACGAGTTTGGCGCGGATCACGTCGAACGCCATAATGCGGGCGACCATCTTTCGTTCGAGTCCGGCCTGCAGAACCCGGGTCAGCATCTCATCGATGTGCTCGCAGTCCCACCACCCGTCCATGTAGGCCTCACCGAGGCCGAGGGTGGCTTCGGCGAGAACCCGACGGTAGAAGCGCTCATCATGTACCTGCACATCCCAGGGGCGATCCCCGTTGATGCGGATATCGGTGCCCTCGAGCAGGCGTTCGATCTTGCGACGGTATCGATTCGTGGAAGCCGAAGCGTCGCCGCCCGCTTCCGTCACCATTCGCGGTGTCGTAGTGGTCTGGCTCATAGCTCCTCCTTCGAGGCTGAGCCGGCGCGGCGAGATATGGGCCCGACGGCGAGCCTCTCTTAAAAGGATACCACCGTACCACCGCACTTTGTACCCCGGGCGGTTTGTCGGTGGCGCCTCTTCACCCCGGAGCCCGATCGGGTGTAAGAAGGGAGCTAATGACAGCCGTGTACGAGCTCCTGCGCTCAGTGTGGTCCCTCCCGAGTCACTCATGGCTCATCCCGGTGGGTGTGCTTCTCGTCTACCTGCTCGTGAGCCGCAGTATCCGCAATCGCGCCGAGGCGGCGTGGGTCACCACTGTCGTACTTCTCGCGGACGTAATTGTCGTACCGCTCTTTTTCGTCTCCCTCGACCTCGTGATCGGCGCAGCAGGCGGTGCGCTGTCACAGACACTCATCGTCACCCGCGCCATCTGGGCTGTGTTCTTCGTGGCGATCGCGTGGCTGGCCGTACGACTGCTGCATCGCTTCCTCTGGCAGCGGCACTTCGTGCGCACCTACGGGAGGGAGGCGCCGCGCATCCTCCAGCATATCGTCGCGATCGGGCTGTACTTCGTGGCGTTCGCCATCATCCTCGTGGTGGTGTTCGAGCGGCAGGCCGGTAGCGTTCTCGTCTCAACCAGCGTGCTCGTCGGTGTCGTCGGTCTCGCCCTGCAGAACGTGCTTTCCGATCTGTTCTCCGGGATCTCGCTTACACTCGAGCGTCCCTTCACGGTGGGGGACTGGGTGCGATTTGCCGATGGGACTGAAGGCGAGGTTACCGACATCTCCTGGCAGGCGATCTACCTCAAGTCCTTCAACGAGAGCCGATTCGTGCTGCCCAACCGAACGGCATCGGGAATGGCTGTTCACAACTACTCCAAGCCGAACCGCATTTACGCGCAGTGGTTCGAAGTTCACGTTGACGCCCGTCATGACCCGGTCACGGTGCGGCAGTTGCTACTCGAGGCGGCGCTCGGATGCGCGCCGGTTCGAAAGAGTCCGTCGCCGACGGTCAACCTCGCCGATGCGTCGAGCAATCCCTATGTCTACACCGTGTACGTACGCTTCAACGACTTTCCGGCGCACTTCTCCGGGCGCACCGAGCTGTACCTGAATATCCACACCTACCTCACGCGCGCCGGCATCGGCACCGCGTCGGTGAAGTACGAGGTTGCCACTGAGTCCATGCCGGAACGCAGTCTCGAGGTGCCCTCGGTCGAGGAGGAACTGCGGCGCCTTGATCTGTTCTCCGTACTGGATGACGAGCAGGTGACGCGGGTTGCGGAAGGGGCCGTCTCCCGGACCTTCTACCCTGACGATGTGATTGTGGAGGAGGGGACGAAGGGTTCCTCGCTCTTCATCATCACGTCCGGTGCCGTGCAGGTGACCAAGCAATCCCCGAAGAAGGCCGAGGTCGAAGTGACACGGCTCGGGGCCGGCGACGTCATCGGTGAGATGTCTCTCCTCACCGGAGAGCCCCGCACCGCCACGGTGACCGCGCTCGTGCCGGTTACGGCCATCGAGGTTACCAAAGAGAGCCTTGCGCCCATTCTCCGGGAAGTACCGGAGCTCAGCGACAAGTTTGCCGAGGTGATGCTCGATCGCCGCCTCGAAACAGAGGAGTTTCTCAAGACGATGCGCCGCAGCGATCAGGCGGCAAGCGACTTCGTCAGCGACTACCTGGAGCGACTCGTGCGCCGAACGCGGCGCTTTTTCAGACTTTAGTGTGGGGCTGCGGTGCGGGCGGGGGAAACCCGGCCGTGATGTGCAAGATGCCGGGCCGGCCGGCGGTGCAGCACCGCATGCCGCTCCGCCGGATCGGACCCGGATTTACGTACTATTCGCCTTCGATCTGCTGGTCAAGGTAGTCGAGTGCCTGCTCAGCCTTGAACTCCGCAAACGCGGCATCCTCATTGCGCTGGAAGGCTTCGGAGGCTGCCTCGCGGTAGTTCCCCTTCGGGAAGGAAACGAGGGCGTAGATCGTGCCGTCGGGGCCCTGGTCGACCTCTTCGGGCCGGGTCCCTTCGAGCGTGGCCTCGGTCACCTGTCGGGAGATGTTCTCCACGAAACTTATGACCTGGTTGTTGTCATCAACACCGCTCTCCTGAGCGTAATCGACGATTGCCGCCTCGATCTGGGCGTTCATCTGGAACGCGATGTCCTCACGGGCGCGGCTGATGGCCATGCGACGCGATGTGTCGAGGGACGCCATTTTTGCCGAGCCAACACCGTAGATCGCATCTTCGGCTGCCGGGGGATTCAGGTACCAGCTCGGAGCGCCGGACTGCTCTGCGGGGGCGGGTGGTGCCGATTCTTCCGCGCCGCCGGCGCAGGAGACGATCAGGGCGAGCGCTGCGAGCGCAATAACGAGATAACCAAGTCGCTTCACTTCATACCTCCATACCACATCATGTAGTACTTGTCTGTCTGATGCTGAAGCATACAGCACTTGTGTCGCGATCACAAGACGGTTTCACGGAAGGCTTCTGCCGGCGGCGAGCAGGGCTGTGAACTCATCTGCCGGTACCGGCCTTGCGAAGTGGAACCCCTGCATCCAGCGTACCCCCATCTCCACGAGAATCTCCTTCTGTGCGGCTGAGGTTACCCCTTCGATGATGATCTGCTTTCCGCGCGCCCGGACCCCCGCGAGGATGCTCGTGAGATAGTCGCGGTCGTCGGCGCTCGTCGTGAGGTCATCGACAAAGATCTTGTCCACCTTCAACACCGGAACCGGGAGGCGCTTGAGATAGCTCAAGCTCGACTGCCCCGTCCCGAAATCGTCTATCCATACATCGACGCCGAGCTCGTTCAGCCGCCGGATTCTCGCGATTGACTTCTGCGGGTCGCGCATGCAGCTACTCTCGGTGAGCTCGAGCTTCAGCCTCCCCGCCGGCACATTACCGGCCCCGGCAATTGCGGCGGAGACTATGTCGGTGAGGTCCTCGTCCTCGAGCTCCCCGGCGCTGATGTTCATGGACACGAAGATGCCGTAATCCCGAGACCATGCGGAGATCCGCTCGCAGACACCGTAGAGAGCCCACTTGTCGATGGCCCGCACGATGCCGGTTTCCTCCGCGAGGCGCATGAACTGCGGGGGAGTGACGAGACCGCGGGTGGGATGATTCCACCTGATGAGCGACTCCGCCCCGTGGATGACTCCGTTGGCGTCGACGATGGGTTGATAGTAGAGCTCGAGCTGTCGGGACTCGAAGGCGCGAAGCAGTTCGGTGTGAAGCGTCATGCGTGAGATGGCGCGCTCGTGGAGGTCGGTATCGTAGAGCTGAAAGCCCCGATCCGCCGCCTCCGCCTCAATAACGGCGGAGTTCGCGTGCTGCAGCAAAGTGTCCGCATCGGCGGCGTCGTCGGGAAAGACCGACACGCCGATGATGGCGGAGATCCGCAGGTCCATGCCCCGGTAGCTATAGGGCACAGCGATAGCGTCGGCAAGTTTCTGGGCAACCACCGCCGGGTCGGTGTTCCGACTGACCGTCGGCAGGAAAACGACGAGATTGGTGCCCTCGAAACGGAACACATAATCGCTCTTGCGCAGCTGCTGGATGATGCGGATTCCGGTGTTCTCGAGGAGCAGGTCGCCGATGCGGGTGCCGTGGGTCTGATTGATGCGTTTGAAGTTCTTGAGGGCAATGAACAGCAGGGCGAGCACATTGTCGTCCCCCGAGCGCCGTGCGTTCTCGATCTCCTTCTCTACTACCATGTCGAGAGAGCGACGCGTGAGCAGTCCGGTCATCGGATCCCGGTATTCGGCGTCGGCGTGGCGGCGATGATGCTCTTCCGAAGCGGCGATATCCCGGGCAAACACCAGGGCGTGGGTGACCTCACCTTCCTCGTTGCGAAAGGGAATCATATGGACGTCGAAGAGCGCTTCGTCGTTGTCGCGGGAGGTCTTCGCGTAGCGCAGCTCTTCCCCCGAGATACACCGGTCGATATTCGAGTGGAACTCCGTTCCGAAAACGCTGCGACCCAGCGCCTCGCCGACGGGCCGGTCGATGAGCTCCCGGCGGTCGGTTCCCACGAGGGTTCCAACGCGGTCGTTTACGAGCTCGAGAGTGTAATCGGGACGCACAAGAAGAATGTGATCGCCCGAGAGGTTGATGATGCGCTCGAGTGTATCGACCATACTCCGTGATCAAGGTGTAGCATGACTCTGCCGGTGGTGCAAGCCGCTCTTTTCTCGACGCCGGCCCCCGACGGGGCCCTCTTGGCCGCCGCGGCCGCACTCGGGACTATCGAAGCTGGAACTCGGCACCCTTCACGTCGGAGCTCACCTCGAATGCCAGACTCCTGAAACGTGGTGGCCCGACGATGGGCCCCGATGCCTTGTACACGCCCCATGGCTCCTTCGGGCCGAACATGCCCATGTCGAGCTCCTGATTGCCGTTCGTGTCGAGGAAGGCGCGGACGGCGTACATCCCGGGCGGGACCCCGTCGATGCGAAAATCCACGCTGCTCGCCGACTCAACTTGATACGAGCGCCCCTCTACGAATCCCTCCTGAAAATCCGGGACCGCCTTCCACCCCCGCTCGTCGAAGATGGCAACGAAGAGCTCGCCGTCTTCCTCGATACCGGAGATGGTGCCGGCCACCACGTGCTCCGCGCCGGCGGATGCGGATATCGCGACCACAAGCATGAGTCCAAGCAGCGCTGCGTGACGTTTCATCAAATACCTTCCTCAACCCTTCAAGTCGCGGTCATAATATCGGGCCGGCCTTGGTTCTTCAACGTGGCGCGGTGGTCACGGAGTCCCATCACCATGTTAGAGTGCGACATGCGCACAGCCGGCGTGCTCACGGTCTCGGCCCTCCACATCGTTGCATACCTCTCGTTCATTGTCCTCGGTCTCCCCGACGGAATGCTCGGCGTGGCGTGGCCCTCGATGAGCGCCGATTTCGCCCGGCCGCTCGGGGCGCTTGGTATCCTGCTCTTCGGCTTCACCGTCGGTTACCTGGCCACCACTGCGGCGGCGGGGATTCTCATACGACGCCTCGGCTACTACCGGCATCTTCTGCTTGCCGCTGTTCTGATGACCGCAGGTGGCGCCGGGATCGCCCTCGCACCGGCCTGGATCGCGGTGGTTTCAGCAGCCGGAGTGCTCGGTGCCGGCGCCGGCATGCTCGATGGCGGTCTCAATGCCTACGCCGCGCAGCGTTTTCGGGCACGGGATCTCAACTGGCTCCACGCCGCCTACGGCGTTGGTGCCACCACGGGCCCGCTTCTGATGACACCCATCATCGCAGCCGATGCGAGTTGGCGGCTCGGCTACGTGATCTTCGGTCTCTGCGCCGCGGCCGCCGTTGTTGCGTTCAGGCTGTCCCGGGACCGCTGGCGGGTGCCGGCGGGCGCGGCGCCCCGGTAGGAGACGAGTTGCTCGTCTCCGGGACCGCGGCCGATGGTCTGGACGCCGGCGGCGGGTGCGGCTGCGGTCCTCGTCGCGACGGGGGGCGGCACCGCCATCGGCGCCACCGTTGAAGGAGCCGGCAACGCCATCC
>JAAAOH010000136.1 GCA_009908925.1 Spirochaetota bacterium
CCTCATACGCCGCGAATGCAGTGCCCAGCGCGAACGAAGAAACGCCGATGACTTTTGTCCGCAGCTCTACGACGTTCAGGACGTCGGGAAAACGTGCGGAGACGAGCTCCATGCGTCCTTCATGCCTCCAAAGCGGGACGGCTGCGCGGTGTCGGCGGGTTTCCCACGACCGCACCGCGGCTCGCTGACCCGACCAGTCCTGCGTACTTCGCAAAGACGCCACGGGGGTATTTCTGCTCTGGCGGCTGCCAGCCCTCAGCACGGCGCTCGAGCTCCTGTCGATCGACTTGCAAATCAATTGTGCGTGCGTCGATATCGATGCTGATCGTATCACCATCCTCGACAAACGCCAGCGGTCCACCATCAGCCGCTTCGGGCGTCGCATGGCCGATCATGAGGCCTCTTGTCGCGCCGCTGAATCGCCCATCGGTGATGAGAGCAACGGAGCTCCCGAGCCCCTTGCCCACGATGGCCGCCGTCACGCCGAGCATTTCTCTCATGCCGGGGCCGCCCCGCGGGCCTTCGTTTCGGATAACCACCACATCGCCGGCCTTCACGCGATCGTTCATCACCGCATCCATCGCATCCTCTTCGCCGTCGAACACGCGCGCAGGACCGGTGTGCTGCATGTATTCAGCGCCGGACACTTTCACAACCGCTCCGTCCGGAGCGAGACTGCCGCGAAGGATAACGAGGCCACCCCGGGGCTTGAGCGGCTTCTCCACGGCCATGACGACCTGCTGTCCTTCACGCTCGACCGCCTCAGCGGTTTCCGCTGCAATGGTCCGTCCCGTGACTGTCGTGCAGTCTGCGTTCAGCTTCCCGGCATCGAGCAGCCGTTTCGCCACGAGGCGGGTGCCACCGGCGTGGAAGAGCTCGAACGCCGAATACTTGCCGCTCGGCATCATGTCGGCGTAGAGAGGAGTTGCCTCGGAAACGCGGTCGAAGTCCTCGAGCTCGAGCTGCACTCCCGCCTCGTCGGCAAGGGCAAGGAGGTGAAGCACCGCGTTCGTGGACCCGCCGGTCGCGGCGACGCTTGCGATAGCGTTCTCGAAAGACTCCCGTGTCAGCACGTCCTGGGGCCGCCGACCTTCATAAAGGGCTTTCATGGCGAGCTCACCGACGTGCCGTCCAACCTCACGTTTGGCCTCGTCTACCGCGGGGACGGAGGCGGTGCCCATGGCCGACAGGCCGATGAACTCGAGCGCCGTCGCCATCGTATTGGCCGTGAACTGACCGCCGCAGGCGCCCGGGCCGGGGCAGGCGCAATCCTCAATCTCTTTGAGCTCCACATCATCGATCTGTCCTGCGGAATGCCGACCGATTGCTTCGAATACCTGTTGTATCGTGATGTTCCGGCCCTTGTGCTTACCGGGCATGATGGTGCCCCCGTAGAGCACGACGCCCGGAATATTCAATCTGGTAAGTCCGATCGCGCCGCCGGGGATCGTCTTGTCACATCCGACCAGCACGACCATGGCATCGAACTGATATCCGTGCCCCATGAGCTCGATGGAATCCGCGATTACCTCGCGACTGACCAGAGAGGCACGCATCGCGGGTGTGCCCATCGCTACGCCGTCAGAGACCGATATCGTGTTGAACTCCATCGGTGTGCCGCCGGCAGCGCGGACCCCCTGCTTCACGTACTCGGCCAGGTCGCGGAGACCGTAGTTGCACGGCATCGTTTCCGTCCATGTGTTCGCGATGCCAACGATGGGTTTTTTCAGGTCCTCATCGGTGAAGCCGATCGCCTTGAGCATGGCGCGGGCGGCCGCGCGGTTGGTTCCTTCCGTGATAAGGGCGCTGCGACCCTTTGGATCGTAGGTAGCCATACTATCTACTCCTTACCTGTGTGCTTCTTGAGGTTTTCTACGATGTGAGTTCCGAAGTCGGATGTGCTGATTGCCTCACCTTGTGCGGCGAGGTCCTGGGTGCGATAGCCGGCCGCGAGCGTGTCGTCCACCGCGGCTTCCACCGCCTGTGCCTCCGTCCCCAATCCGAGCGACGTGCGGAGCATCATGGCCGCACTCAACACGGTCGCGACGGGGTTCGCAAGACCCTTCCCGGTTATGTCAGGCGCCGATCCATGTACGGGCTCGTAGAGCCCGAAGCGGCCCTCGGCCAGAGAGGCGCTCGGGAGCATGCCGAGAGAGCCGGCGAGAATAGAGGCCTCGTCGCTGAGGATGTCGCCGAACATGTTTCCGGTGACGATGACATCGTAGGAAGTAGGCGAGCTCACGAGCTTCATCGCCACGGAATCAACGAGGCCGTTGTCGAACCCGATCTCCGGATTCGCCGCGGCAACCTCACCCGCGACTTCCCGCCAGAGGCGGGAGCTGTCGAGCACATTGGCCTTGTCCACCGAGGTTACGTGCCTCCTCCGTCCCCGTGCGAGCTCGAACGCAAGGCGCACGACACGCTCGATCTCCGGTGACGTATAGACCAACGTATCCGCCGCGCGGCGCTCAGCACCTGCGCCTTCCCGGTAGCGGGGCTCGCCGAAGTAAATGCCCCCGGTGAGCTCGCGAACGACCAGCAGGTCGGCGCCCGTCACGACCGATTCCTTGAGCGGCGAGGCCGATGCGAGGCTTGCCGTCATGCGCACGGGTCTGAGGTTGGCGAACAGACCCAGTTCCTTGCGGATGCGCAAGAGCCCCTGTTCGGGGCGCACCGGGCTTGAAGGGTCATCCCACTTCGGCCCGCCGACGGCGCCGAGAAGCACGGCGTCGGCCTTGCGGCAGTCGGCCAGAGCTTCCTCACCGAGTGGTTCGCCGGTGGCATCAATGGATGCGCCCCCGATGAGGTGCTCCTCGAACTCGAAACGATGGCCGAATAACTCGGCCACCATCTTGAGAACCTTCACGCCCTCGGCCACTACTTCGGGACCGATGCCGTCTCCCGGCAATAGTACGATACGTGCACTGCTCATGAGCTTAGCCTATCCAACCGGACTGCCGTATACAACGTGGCTACGCTCGAACTCTTCGATCTTCTCGCGAAAAGAGAGGAGGTATCCGAGCTGGTCTACGCCCTGGAGAATACACTTTCGCGCGAAACCGTCGATAGGGAACTCCTCAGCCGTGCCGTTGGGCAGCCGGAGCTGGTTCGACTCGAGGTCGATCGTAACCTCCGTCCCCGAATCTTCGGTCACCATCTCAAAGAGGCGATGATGCGTCGTCGGCGAAACGATGATCGGTAGAAGGCCGTTTTTCAACGAGTTGCTGCGAAAGATATCGGCGAACGAGGTCGAGATTACCGCGCGTACGCCGGCGCCCATGAGCGCCCACGGCGCATGTTCGCGCGAGGAGCCGCAGCCGAAGTTATCTCCGGCCAGTATGACCGTCGCACCCTGGTAGCGCTCGTCGTTCATGACGAAATCCTTGTTGACGGTCGCCGTATCGGCATCATCGAGCTTGGCTACTGTGTCAGTGTAGCGCCAGTCGCAGAACGCGACCTTTCCCAGGCCCTCCTTGTCGGTCACCTTGAGGAATCGTGCCGGGATGATCTGGTCGGTATCTATGTTCTCCGTCGGTATGGGTATGAGCCTGGATGTCAGTTGTGAAAAGCCTTCCATGTCGTATCTCCTCTATTGTCGTCCTGCTGCATCCTACACCGCTGCCAGTTCGCGCTCGAACAGGCGCCGGGGGTCAGTGACGCTGCCGGTGATAGCGCATGCCGCAGCGGTCAGGGGCGATGCGAGGAAGGTGCGGCCGCCCTTGCCCTGCCGTCCCTCGAAATTGCGGTTGTTCGTGCTCACCGCATACTGTCCCGGCTCGAGTTGATCACCGTTCATCGCGATACACATCGAGCAGCCGGCTTCCCGCCATTCGGCGCCGGCTTCCTTGAAAATGCGGTCGATACCCTCTTCTTCAGCCTGTCGCTTCACCGTTGCAGAACCCGGCACAACGAGGACCCTGACGCCCGGTGCGATCTTCTGACCTTCCATCATCTGCGCAGCGAGACGGAGATCCGAGATCCGCGAGTTCGTGCACGAGCCAATGAAGACCACGTCTATTTTCTTTCCAAGCAACGACTCACCGGGGCGAAGATCCATGTATGCAAGCGCCTTCTCGAGAGTCCCGCGCTGATCGGGGCTCGAGAGGTCATCGGGGCGCGGGATCCTGCCGGTAATCGGCATACCCATGCCGGGGTTCGTTCCATACGTGATCATCGGTTCCAGCTCGGAGGCGTCCATCACGAAGCTCGTGTCGAAGGTGGCGCCCTCGTCGCTCGGAAGTGTTCGCCAGTAGGAGAGCGCGTCGTCCCACTCCTGGCCCTGCGGCGCGTGTGGGCGCCCGGCAAGGTACTCGTAGGTGATCTCGTCGGGTGCGATCATCCCTGCGCGCGCGCCCGCCTCGATCGACATGTTGCAGATCGTCATGCGCTGCTCCATGCCGAGTGAGCGGATGGCCTCACCCCGGTACTCGAACACGTGGCCAGTGCCGCCGCCGATACCGATCTTGCTGATGAGGCCGAGGATGATATCCTTGGCGCTCACGCCCGGCTTGAGCTGCCCCTCCACCCGGACCTCGTAGGTTTTCGGCTTATCCTGCAGAAGGGTCTGCGTAGCGAGAACGTGCTCGATTTCGCTCGTGCCGATGCCGAAGGCCAGCGCGCCAAAGGCTCCGTGGGTCGAGGTATGACTATCACCGCAAACGATTGTCTTTCCCGGCTGTGTCAGTCCGAGCTGAGGTCCGATCACATGAACGATCCCCTGGTTCTCAGAGCCGAGCCCGTAGAGGGTGATGCCGAACTGGCCGGTGTTCTGCTCGAGCGCTTTGAGTTGCGCTGCGGCCAGAGCGTCCTCCATCGGCATATGATGCGGAGTCGTGGGTGTGGAATGGTCCATCGTTGCGAGCGTCCTGTCGGGACGGCGAACGGTGAGCCCCCGATTCCGCAGGCCCGTGAAGGCCTGCGGAGAGGTGACCTCGTGGACCAGGTGGAGATCGATGTAGAGGACCGACGGCGCGTCGGGTTCGTCCACGACGACGTGCCGGTCCCAGACCTTGTCGAAAAGCGTGCGTGCCCCATGATCCATTGCTGGCCTCCTATTTCGTGGTTTCAGCTGCGGCGGTCGGTTGCGACGCGGGCGAAGCCGGCGTAGCCTCAGCTCCACCTCGTCCTCCGTCCCCGGTCGCACCGTCTACCTCGGCGGCAAACTTGCCGGTGGCATTGAACATATTGTTGAGGGCGGCGAGATACGCCTTGACGCTTGCAACCACGATATCGGTATGGGCCCCGTGGCCGCCGAACGTGCGACGCGTTTTTGTTTCGTACTGGGGATTCATGCCGTCGTCTTCCTCGCCCTCGTGCATGATACGGACAGTGACCTCACCGAGCGCGTCGATTCCCTCGGTCACCGCATTGATGGTGAACTCGAGCAGCGTTACGTGATCACCAACAATCTGCTCAACGGCGGTGAACGCCGCATGGACGGGGCCGGTGCCGATGGTTGCCGCGGTGTGCGAGCTACCGTCAGGTCCCTTCATTCGGACCGCAGCCGTCGGCATGCCGGCCGTACCGCACGTAATCTGCAGATCCTCGAGTGAGAAGATCTCCCGCGGCTTGTAGACCTCATCGGCCATCAATGCCTCGAGATCCGCGTCGGTGATGTTCTTCTTCTTGTCGGCGAGCTGCTTGAACCTCGCCATGACCGCTTTCAGGTTCTCGTCGGACAGCTCATAGCCGAGCTCCTTGAGCCTGTCGCGCAGTGCGTGGCGACCCGAGTGCTTGCCGAGCACGAGCTTGGACTTCGACAGCCCCACCATGTCCGGGCGCATGATCTCGTAGGTTTCGTGGTGCTTGAGCATCCCGTGCTGGTGGATTCCCGCCTCGTGCGCGAACGCATTTGCGCCGACGATTGCCTTGTTCGGCTGCACGTACATCCCCGTGTAGTTGGAGACCATGTGGCTGACACGGGTTATCTGCGTCGTGTCGATGCCGGTCTCGAGGTTGTAGGAAGCTTTGCGGGTGCGCAGCGTCATCACCACTTCTTCGAGTGATGTGTTTCCGGCGCGCTCGCCGATGCCGTTCATCGTTACCTCAACCTGACGGGCGCCGTTCTGCACGCCGGCGAGGGTGTTCGCTGTCGCGAGACCGAGGTCGTTGTGACAGTGCACCGAAACGATGACGTTCTCCGCGCCCTCGGTGTTCGCGATGATGTCCTGGATGAGCTTTCCGAACTCGGATGGAGTCGTGTAACCCACGGTATCGGGGATGTTAACGGTTGTAGCCCCGGCCTCGATGGCTACTTTGAGAACACGATAGAGGAACTCCGGATCACTGCGCCCGGCGTCCTCGGGGCTGAACTCGACGTCGTCGGTGAGAGACTTCGCGTAGCTCACCATCTCGCGGGTGCGCTCGATGACCTGTTCGGGCTCGAGCTGCAGCTTGTGTTTCATGTGGATCGACGAGGTGGCGATGAAGGTATGGATGCGTGGTCGGGCAGCGTCCTTTATCGCCTCCCAGGCCTTGTCAATGTCGGAGGTATTGGTGCGGGCGAGGCCGCAGATCGCGGGCGGTGTCGGAAACGTGGTGCGGGGCTCGTTACCAACGGTTTTCGCGATTCGCCTCACCGCTTCGAGATCGTCCGGAGACGACGCGGGGAAGCCGGCCTCGATGACATCAACACCGAGGCGGGCAAGACCGCGTGCGACGTCGAGTTTCTCGGCAGAGGTCAGGGTGGCCCCCGGCGACTGTTCGCCATCGCGCAGGGTCGTGTCGAACACGTATACGTAGTTATTTCGCTCGCTCATGTTGCCCTCCTTCGGCAGCATCTGTTTACACACGCGCATGCCTCACCCTTCCTCGGGTTCTTCTCGAGGCTCCGCTCAGCGTCTGCGTCTGTTCATCGGACGCGTGGCTAGCGGAGCGGACTAAGGAGGCTAAGGAGTAGAATGCTAATGTAGAGGGAAATCGGCGGAAAAAACGAGAAAGGGCGGGCGAGCGTACGAAACACGATACGGGTCGGCGGCTGGGAAGGGGTAATGCGTATGTTCTGTGTCGCCGTCGCTGAAATCATGTCTCCCACGTCCGGTTATCGCGTGTGTTGAGGCGAACCTTACACAAACTTCACGGACTCGGTCAAGTAATCTTTGGTAATTATGCGCGAAATTTGTATGAAACATGCGAAATCCAGGACCCGGAGCGGGGGACGGAGGACCGTGGGCGGGGACGGAGCCTGACGGCGACAAACGAAGCAGCGGCGCGGGCAACCACGCTACATCGCAGACGAGCCGGACGGAATCGGCGAAAAAAGTACGTGCGAGACAAAAGCAGTAGGCGCAAACATGCAGTACCCAGGGGTATGAGGCAACCGCGAAGAATCGTGCAAGGTGCTACTTACCACGTTATGGCCCGCGCGAATCGCCGGGAGTTCATCCTCAGCTCGAGTATTGTAAAGGCAATGTTCATCGGAATTCTTGTTCGCGCCAGGTCAAAGTTCGATTTCACCGTCGTGAACATCTGCATTATGGAGAATCACTTCCACCTAATGATTCGTCCAGGTGATGGTGAATCGCTCTCTCGCATAATGCAATGGATGTTGAGCTGCTTTGCGCTGAGATTCAATCGACACTACGGGATCCACGGCCACGTGTGGTACGATCGTTTCAAGAGCTTCGTTGTAGGAAGTCTGCGCCAATTTCAACGAACTTTCGCCTACATCTCGCAGAATCCCGTGCGTGCGGGACTTGCTGCGACTGCCCGAAACTACAAGTACAACGGACTCGCGTTCATCCGTGACGGTCCTGGGCACGTTGTCGACCCGCCGACGGACGCGGTTCGATTGCTCTTCCCAAACTTTACGTTCCCGCAACTTGATCGACCGTCGCCGGGTCAACAGTAGTTTCTGTTCAGGCCCCTCGGCCTCGCGGTCGAGGGGCGCAGATATTGCGTTTGTCACGCAAAGGCGGGGGCAAACTTCGGTTCCCCGGGAAGTTCAAACCTCCTATTTGCGTTCGGCGGCCCGCTCTTTGCTCTGAGCGTAGACCTCAATCCACTCCGCGAGTTTCCGGAGCTCGTCGGCAGATAGTTGATCGAGCTTTTCCTTCACCAGTGCCAGGATTTCGCTCACGGGCTCACATTTCATGTTTCGCTCCTCCGCCGGCCGTTCCAACTGCCGTCCTGCTTCTGTTGGGCTCTGCGGGCACTCCCCGGGCCCCTTCAACGGCCCCCTTCAACGCCTCCGTCCCCGTGATCTACTTGCCCAGGTGCTCGCCGTCCCCGCGACCTACTCGCCCAGGCGCTCGTGGAGCACGTTAGCGGCCGTCTCGAGAATCACCGCCATCACGGTGAACTTCGTCTTTTCATCTTCATCAAGGGTTCCAATGAATTGCCACAGTTTCTCGAGTGCTTCGCGTTGTGTATCCCGGTCTGATCTGAGGAACTGATCCGCAACGGCGCGAAGTTCGTCTGCGCCGTGAATATTCTCCAGGGCTTCCTTTATCCAGTCCATAATCCTCCGTCCCCAACCTGCCGTCTTATCTTGTATCATAGCCGAAAGACCTGAGGCAAACGTCGCGTGTTCGCGCGACTGCAACCTCCGTCCCCGCGGCGGGCCCGCCGGCCGCTGCATCCTCCGTCCCCGTGTCGGACGTCGGATGTGGCTCACACTCTGTCAAAAAACGTCAAAACGTGGTACGATTCCGCTGAATCGAACAGGAACCTCCCGCCTTTTGGAGGGGCGCAATGAAGCTCTCTGGAAAACTAACCGCTATTGTGATGCTCATCGTGGTCGTATTTGTGGCAGTGGCAGTGTTTGCCGGCAACGCCTTTGTCATATCACGAGGGCTGTACTCTTTGCAAAACGACGCATTGCGGGCCGCGCGAGACGTTTACCGTGTTACCGACCAGAACAAGACACTGATACTCTCGCAGTACGACCTGGATCGCCTGTTGCGTCAATGGGACGTGGCTGTTGATTCTTTCGAACAGTCCCTCGACCGCCTGGCTGAGAATCGGTGGCTCGATCGCGTGGATCATGATCTGAAGGATCTCCTGGACCGAACAGTCGTTATCTGGGAGAACTCTCGGCGAGGTGTTGGGAACGCGCGGCAGACACTCGGCGAGGTTCTGGAGAACGACCAAGTCCCCGATTTCTTCAAACTGGGAATTGATTCAATGCTCGAAAGTGATGCGCTTCAGCGGTATGCCGACAATTCGACCATTATGTCGCTGGTTGCCGCGCGGCAGGAACTGCAGAGTGTGGACGTGGTAACGCGCGAATCGCTTGTTACCAATCTCGAATCCATAAATCAGGGTGTACAGGAGCGTGTGGCGACGCTTCAGTCGCGTGCACTGCGTGTGTCTGCCATAGCGATGGTGGTAGGACTGGTTCTGGCAGCGGTCGTCCTCATCAGGTTCTCGAGAGGCTTGACGTCCCGGGTTCGGTCGCTGGAAAGCGCAATGGGGCGGATGGCGGAGCTGGATATGACCCCCCAGCTTCACGATACGCGTCGCGACGAGATCGGCTCGCTCTGCAGGTACACCAATGCGGTGCTCGACAATATCCGGGAGTTCATGCGCACGGTCCGATCGGCCTCCGGGCAGATGACAGACCTCCAGGAGACCCTCACGCAGGGCTCCCAACAGTCCGCCGGTGCCATCGACCAGATCGATCGGACTATCAAATCCATACAGGAACAATTTGCGAGTCTCGACGAGAGCATCGGGACGAGCGCCGGCGCGATCGCCGAAATAACACAGCGCGTCGAAGGTCTGAATACAAGCATCGAAACCCAGTCGAGCGCGATCGAAGAGTCTTCAGCTTCCATCGAAGAGTTCGGGACATCGATCGAGAATGTCGCGAAGCTCAGCGAGGATCGGCGCGCCCGTGCAGAAGAACTGGCGAGCGTGACGGGGCAGGCCGGTGAGCGGGTTGCATCCACCAATACCATCATCAGCGGTATAAGTGAGAAGATCGATGACATACTCGAGATCATACAGATCATCAATACGATCTCCGAGCAGACTGATCTTCTTTCGATGAACGCGGCGATCGAGAGTGCACATGCGGGTGAAGCCGGCAAAGGCTTCGCGGTGGTCGCCGAAGAGATACGCAAGCTCGCGGAATCCACCTCTGAGAATGCCGCCCAGATCGATGAAGCCCTGCGGTGGATCACGGGGCGAATCCGGGAGGCACTCGAGGCGAGCGAGCAGAGCCAGCAGACCGTGGAGGAGATCAACACCGATATCCGCACGTTCTCCAACGCAATGGCCGAGATTTCACAGAGTATGGATGAACTGCGACTCGGTAGTCGGGAGATTATGGAGGCCTCGAGTGAAATACGTACCGTTACCGGGCAGGTCAAGGAAGGCTCCGAGAGCATCAGCGAAGAAAGTGAGAATATCCGCGGCGCGATGAACCAGGTGACCAGCGTTGCCGACGCCGTGAAGTCGAGTCTCCAGGAGATCGGCAACGGCAGCTCCTGGATTCTGCGATCAATGACCGAGATCAGCTCCGTGTCGGAGCGGGCGCGTGAGCAAATGCGCGAGCTCGACAGGCTGGTCGACACGTTTAAGACCGAAGCGGTGGAGGCTGAGAAGACGCAATCATTCGGCACCGCCGCGGGGACGACCGCAGGCGCGACCGCAGGGACGGAGGGCGAGGAGGACGACGGTGAGGAACCGGAAGAGCTCCAGTCCGCGGAAAGCTCGGAGGTAGGCGTCACCGAGGCAAGTCCCAAGGATGTCGCCGACGCACGGGAATCGAGTTAGAGTGCGGTCAAAGCGCGGACGCCGGTCGCTCGCCTCTCAGACGACATCGACCTCGGCGTTGCGGTGCAAAGACGCAGCAATGTGCTCGAGAAGTGAAAGATCCCGCGCAGCGTGCTCGAGTGTGTAGGGGGCCGCGGCGCCGGCGGCCGCAGCGGTTGCCAGCTCCCGCCACATCTGCTCATGGGGGGATTCACGATCCGTTGGTAAGTTTTCGCGAGTACCGCGCTTGGACTCCAGGGATACACCCGTCTCGTCGATGTGAATCAGGCCCTCAGTTCCGCGGATGGTGAAACAGTTCCTCCGTCCCCCGAGATACGCGGAATGGCTGAAGAAGCCGGTCAGGCCACTCTCGTAGCGAAAGACCGTGGACACATGGTCGAACTCGCCGAACGCAGGTCGGAAGCTGTTGCCCCAGGATCTAAGATGAGAAGGGGAACCGAATAGCTTCGCGTGCACCGCCAGATCGTGGATGCCGCCGTCGAAGAAGTTTCCGATGGGAAAGGTCGTGTCGATACGCCAGTCGGTTGTGCCATAGCCGCCACTCTGATCTTCGTCGGGGTCGAGGAAGACATGCCGTATCTTCTCGTATGTCGCAGGCGTGCCGATGCGCCCGGCGCGGATAACCTCGCCAACTCGATCCCACAGGTGCGCATATGGCGCCTGTTCGAGCACGTAGACCGGTGTCCCGGCGCGCGCAGAAGCCTCGAGCACCGAGTCACCCTCAGCTACGCTCACCGCGAACGGCTTCTCCACGAAGACGGTCTTCCCCGCTTCGAGGGCTCGGACCGTCATCGGCGCATTTTGCGGGATAGGTGTGAGCAGAACCACAGCTTCAATGTCCGGTGCTGCGAGAAATGCTTCGTACTCGTGATACAACGATGCTGACGGGACCTGTGCGTGCGCTTTCGAGAGTGTGGAGTCGCTTCGTGCGAGAAATGCCGCGATCTCAAACGAAGCGGTGAGAGACAGGAGCACGTCGCGGTGCGCATTATCCCAGATAAGGCCTGGGCCGACGACTCCGAGCCTGATAGGAGCTCCGCCTTTGGTGTCGGACATATATCACCCTCCTTCGTTGTGCTGTCGCTTGCAGACCACCGAGGGCGTGAAGCTCAGCGCCCGGCGCCCGGCAGATCTTGGAGCACGTCTAATCTGCAAGATGGGCCGATTCGTGTCTACGGGTTCGGCTCCGATAGCAGGGCGAGCCGCCGTTAAGGCGTTCAGGGGACGGAGGGGGACCGGGTGTGAAACAAAAAAAACGGCGACCGAACGCCAAGCGTCCGGTCGCCGGATGTGTCGAAATCTGAGCGGGTCAGCGCGAGAGAATGCTCTTGGCCTCGCGGATCATCTGATTCG
>JAAAOH010000323.1 GCA_009908925.1 Spirochaetota bacterium
GATGGTTATGTGCGCATCACCGTGACGAATTACTACGATTGCACCAAACCGATGTTCCTCGTGAGATCCGACAGGTCAATACTCATGGAAGGCGAGACGACGAGCGTCTATGCGGATGTCGGTTGCGCAGGCACTCCGCTAACCGGAAAAGACATAACGTTCGACATCAAATCCGGTCCGGGTACAGTGTCGCCCGGAAATACTACTACGAATGCGTCAGGCACCGCCTCTACGACGTTCACTGCCGGAAACGAGAACTCGGTGGCACGCGCCTATTACTACTCATGTCCGACGGATGATGGCGAAATGCTCGACCGCGAAATCATGATCGCCGTTGCCCCTGACGAGTTCAACCTGCAGATCTCCTATGATCAGACGATGACTCAGCCGGACTACTCCGATACCCTCTCCTATAGTGGCACCGTTGTCATTTTGGTGACCCAGGACAACGGTGACGGCACAGCCGATGTTGCGGGTAGCGAGACCTTCCCCGTTACCGGCAGCGGCACCGCAGGCGACTGCTCAACCGTGACTTCCGGCAGCGTTGATTTTACGATAACCGGAACACTGATAACCGACAGCGAAGGTTCGCAGACGCTCGATCTCACCCAGGAGGTGTATTTCGATTATACCAAGACTACCTCCTGCCCGGATGAACCGCCGTTCGAGAATCCATTTGCAGGGGGTGACAGCTCGCACTACATACTTCCCGTCGAGAACGGATACACCATCGACCGAACCGACGACTATCCCGGAGTGACGAACCACATCGTGTATGTGCTGACATTCTGATGTTCGTTGCCATAACGAACGAGCGTGATTCCAGCCCCGAGCGTTGCGCCAACATAGACTTGGCCGGAGGTGCGGCGAAACTGTGGGACTTCCAATCAAGCCTTCACAGCCGGTGTAGAATCGGCACCGGCCTCAGCCCGGTATCGAGCCGCAAGACGGCGTACAACATGTACGCCCACAAAAACGAGAACCGGCAGCACAATGACAACGAACATTCCCAGGAACCGTTCCGGGGCTTCAGGGCCGAAAACCCGTTCAGCGATGATGCTGTAGTCATGGCTTGCAAGGGCATACAGGTAGCGGCCCGCCGCGAACCCGAACGGAGCGCCGGCGAGCCACCATGCTTTGTGGTGTGACAGGATCACAGCAAGGATCAGATGGGACAGGATTTCAAGCGGGTAGGCGCCCCAGAGTCCGAACGGATGGGGCCGGGCCGCACTCACACTCATTCGACTACTGATATGAGCTTCGATACCCACCAGACCATACGCAACAACGTGCATGAACTCATGCCACAGGATGAGCAACGTTGTGAATGCCCCTAGAAAGAGGAACAGTAGCCCGAGAAGCATGGCTAAGCCGGCTTTGTCACTGGCCTTCATAGTAGCTCCCGCTCGTCTGTAGTATACGCTATTAGCGGATTCCAAAACATCCGCACCTCCTTCTGGGCAATTGACACCCGGCGGTAACACAACGAGGCAATGCACAAATAGCGCTTGAAGTGCGGGCCGAAAGTCATATGCTGTAAGTGTACGGATCACGCATCCTTCGTTTTCCCGCAACAACGGCCGGACCCGGCATCAAACGCGTCTCATCCTGTCACAGATGTGATCCTACAGGAGGTCCAAGATGCGTGCAGTACTCGTGGCCGCCGCCATCGGACCGCTTCTCCTGTGTGCCTGCTCCCCGATGTTCGGTCCGAACGAAGGAGACGCGCCCGGCGAAAACGAAGTCGGTATCTGGTATGTGGATGAGCGCGCGCCGCCGGGCGGCGACGGGCGATCGTGGGCCACGGCCTTCGTGCATCCTCAATTCGCGGTAGATGTCGCAGAAGCGGACGAAGCCGTGAAGGTGGCTCAAGGGGTGTATTTCCCCTGGAACGAGAATGAGGGAAACGCGGTCATCGCAATGAAAGCCGGAGTCGAGATTCACGGCGGTTACTACGTCGAGGACGGCGAAATGATGGCTCGGGACCCGCTTTCGTACCCGTCGATACTCGTCGGCAGCGGGGAGATGGCGGTAGGACGTGAGTCGAAGCACGTCGTACTGGGGGCGTCGAACGCTATGCTGGACGGGTTCGTGATTAGCGATGGAATGGCCACCTTAGAAACGTCGGACTTATCGGACTACGCCGATCCCACGGCGAACTCCAACCCCTGGGGCGGGGGGATGCTCAACGAGTCCGTGCGGAATCTGGTGGTACAGAACTGTGATTTTCGCTTCAACTTCGCGGAGGCCGGCGGCGGCGCGATCTGTAACGTCGATTCGACCGTGTACGTCAAACGCTGTCAGTTCTGGTTGAATCAGGCGTTACGGCTCGCGGAGGCGGACCCGTCCGCCGAGCCCGGACACTACGGAGGCGCCATCGCAGTCTGGGAGGGATATCTGGAACTGGTGAACTCGTTGTTCGTGAGCAACAATGCGGGAAGTTCGGGTGACACCTTCGTGGAAGGCTACGGCGGGGTCCTTGCAACGCGAGCGGATGGCGACGCCACCGTGGTCAACTGTACCTGTTCGGGTGGTTACGCAGATCACGGTCTGATGCTCTATGACGACCCCGCCGACGACGGCGCCATCGAGCTGAGGAACTCCATCCTGTGGTCCGGATCGCAGCACCATGACATGATCCGCCGGATCGACCCTGAAGATTTCGACAACGTGTCCTATTCCAACGTTGAGCTTCTTCACGAGCAGCCTTCTTATTCGGGTCCGGGAAACCTCAACCAGGACCCCGAGTTCTACTTTAGCACGGATCCCAGTGCGCCAATGTCGTGGTCCAGACTTCGAATTCCAGAGTTCCACCTCTGCTGCAACGCCGTGCCGGTCGAAACGGCTCCGCGACTGGACTTCACCGGGTTCTCGCGAAACGGCGGCGACGGCTGGGTGCAGATGGGGGCTCTCGAGGAGCCCTATTTCCCTGAAGGAGAGTGAGGCGCTATGAAACGAACTCGTGTTTCCATGGTGGTGGCGATTCTGATTATTGTGACTGTTTTCCTCGCCGGTTGTCGGCTTTTCGGCAGCGAAGATAGTAACGGAGGCGCCGGTGGCACCACCTGCACGCTGATTATCGACTCGCCGAAGAACCCCGCCGACGACGGAATCGACCGGTACTATCGGGGCTTCTATATCACAAGCTACCCGGGGTCGGCGCTCTGCCGCGTCGACCTTTGGATGTCCGCGCGGACCGCAGGTGCTTACACGCTGGGATTGACGGCCCGGGAAGACACCTACGACGGCGCAGCGCTCGGTACCTCGGAAACGTCAGTGACTTTTAGCGACGATCAGGCCGACGTCAAGGTTGTCGCGTTCCTCTTCGATACCGTCCCCTCCGTGCCGACCGGCGAGGTAGTGACGTTCGAGCTTACCACGGTAAGCACGCCGTCGGGTCCGGACACGGACCCGTTCTTCGCCCTGGCAACCGACAGCCCGAACGGCATCGTTAAGGAAACGAGCGGCACTTCGCCACCCCTGGATAGCCTGCGCGGCGACGAGATAGCGATTCGCGTGTATGAGTGAGTTCGAGCAACGCGGAGAGAAAAGGCCCGCTCCATGGCGGGCCTTTCCGCCCCCCTGCACAGCAGGGTTTTACAAGCTCCCCCGGTTGGACTCGAACCAACGACATAGTGGTTAACAGCCACTCGCTCTACCGGCTGAGCTACAGGGGAATGCGTTGAATGCGAGCAGAAACATACCCAAGGTCGAAAAAGTTGTCAAGAGCCGTCTGGCGGCCATCAGCGACTACGGACGACTACAGACGGCTACCCGGGCCCACCGTTCGGCGGCACACCGTTCGGCGGCCCACCGGCTATAGGCCCGCAATTGGGCTATAGCCCCGCAACAGGTACCTCGGCCCCGCACTCCGAACAATGTCCGTCCCGCACGCCGGGGACCCGCGTCCGATACCCGCTTCGTTCGATCAGCAGATTTCCGCACGAGGGGCAGTGTGTGTTGGCCGGGGCCCTGATGTTGCCGGGATAGACAAAATTGAGGTGCTCTCTGGCAATCTCGATGCGCGAGAGCAGGTGCGAGGGGCTGGTAGCCTCCGTGGTGTAGTTGAAGGTCGGGTAGTAAGCGGACATGTGGAGGGGGATGTTCGGGTCGAGCCCGGCGATGAACTTCGCAATCTCGCGGGTTTCCTCGTCGGAATCGTTCTTTCCGGGGATGACGAGGGTGGTGACCTCCACGTGGCAGCGCTCGTAGGCGATCTCTATCCCGCGCAGCACCTCTTTGAGGCCGCCTGCAAGCTCTTTTCGGTAGAAGTCTTCCTGAAAGCCCTTTAAATCGATATTTGCCGCGTCCATGGCGGCGTAGATCTCCTTCGCGGAGTCCTCGTTCAGGTAACCTGCGGTGACGAGCACGTTCTTGAGACCGGCGTCGGCCGCCCGCTCCGCACTGTCGAGTACATACTCGGCGTGAATTGAGGGCTCGTTGTAGGTATAGGCGATGCCGAAGGAGTCCTCGCGCTGCGCCCGCGAGACGAGATCATCGGGGGAGACGCGCTCCGTGTGTGCTACCGTCGACTGGGAAATGCGATAGTTCTGACAAAACGGACAGCGGAGAAAACAGCCGAGAAATCCCACCGACAGAATGGGCGTGCCGGGATGGAAGTGAAACAGGGGCTTCTTCTCGATGGGGTCGACGCCGAGCGCGCTGGCAGCGCCGTAGAAGGGGAGGACCAGCTCCCCTGCTTCGTTCTTTCGAACCTGGCAGAAGCCGACCTTTCCGTCAGCGATGACGCAGTTATGCGGACAGAGCCGGCAGCGGATTTTCCCGTCATCACGCTTCTCGTAAAACCGGGCCTGTGGCGTTGTCGTCGTAGGTGAATCGGACATAACTCTATGTCAAACGTAATACCGCCGCACGTCAGTGTGAAGCAGTCCCGCGATAGGGAACCGGCGTTCCGCCGCGATTCCGTCGCCGCCGCGTCCCGCCGCCGCTCGGCACAGACTCAGGAGCTCGCGTGCTCGATGGCGCGTTCCGTGTGGTTTTCGAGGTACTCCGCGATGCGCTGGCGGGCGGCCTCGTCCATCTCCTCGAAGGTCAGAGCGAGGCTCTCGGTGTTCCGAACGACGGTGCAATTGATGGTGAGGAGGTCGCCGCCGACGCGCAGCGAACAGGAGGTGAGCAGGCTTCCGCTGTCGAGGTCCTGCACGACCTGAGGGCGATGCGGTGAGAAGCGGATTCCGGTCGTGGATATGTCCTCGACGGTGCCCGGAATCAGCCGCAGATGTCGCGGGTGAGAAAACAGGAAATCGATATCGTCGAGCTCATCGGGGGTGTGCCGATAATCGCTGCGGCTCTCGTCGAGGCGCTTGTAGCGCGTGATGATATCCCTGAGCCTGTTGAGATCCTGGCGACTCTGCAGCGATGCGTCGATAACGGCGTTCACGCCGAGGTGCTGGGCTTTGGAGGCTTCGTTCGCGTCGAAGGATTCGCTGACAAGCAGGACGAAGATGATGCGGTCCCGCGCGTAGCTGTTTCTGAGAAACATCAGGAACGTCTTCCAGTGACGGGGAAAATCGACGGCACTGAAGATCACCACATCGGGGGCCACCTCATCGAGGTTGTCCATCCCCTTCAGGGGGCTCCAGTACTGAATGATTTCCACCTGATGCGGGCGAAACTCGCGCGCGATGCGGTCCTGCAGTTCATCCGACTCGGTTATAAGTAGTAGCTTCATTCGGTGCCCACGTTCGTAACGCTGTAGTCGTAGATCTCCCAGTATCCACTCTCACGTCGCAGAAAGTACGTATATTCCTTGATCTCGGTGAAGGTATCGTACCGAAATCGAAGCAACGCTACCACCCGTCCTTCGGTCGGAGTGTAGCTTGTGCGGACGATCTCGTAACTGTCGGGCACCACATTGATCGTGTCCTCGACGGTCTGCTGCTGCAGTTGCTCGCGAAACTCCTGTACCTCCCGCCGTCGCTCTTCCTCCGAGAGTCGCAGATAGCGGCGGTCTCTCGCGGGGTTGGCCCGCAGAAGGCTCTCGACGTCGAGATAGAGAAGGAAGCGGTTCCACTGGCCCCGCTGACGCGAGCTCAGCATGTAGTCGACGACCTCGTCGGGCGGCATGTCAACGCGCCGGAGTGCCTCGCCCGTCTCCGCATCCAGGGCAGCTTCGGCCGCATCCATACCTGCCGCGGACGGCCGCACCGAGAGCATGAGCCTGTCGGAGGCAAGCGGCGCGGAGCCGTCACTCGTAACGAGGTCGGGGAAGAACCGTGCACGGATGACATACATGCCGGCGCCGGGAATATCCACGTACTCCGCGACGTTCTCGGTGAACGCGTACTCCTCGCCGGGGGCGAGACTTACTTCCCGGTAGAATACCTGTTGATTGGAGGCACGTTCCCTGCTAAATTCCTCGGAAGCATCGAGTTGCATGTTCGCAAGGGTCCGCACGTCGAAATTGATGTTAAACATGCGGTTTTCGGCGAGCCTGAACCGGTAGGTGTCGGGCGACTCGTTCCTGATCATCATTTTGACGACGATGTCGTCACCCGGGAAATAGATCGACTTGTCGTAATACCGGATGGAAAGATCCACATCCTGGGTAAATCCGGCCGTACTTCCCGCGAACAGTATAATGCTTACAAGGATGAGCAATTTGGTCTTCACAGACGCATCTCCAGCTCAGTTTATTACATTTTCGGAATAATACATGATAACATTATTCACAGAGGCCGTAACTTCCAGACTCAAGGGTTATGCGCCCTTCAAGACGCTCGCGCACAGGTTCCGCGGTCGCAGTTTTCCCATCGACGTCGTAGGGCCGAAAGGCAGCTTCCTTGCCGTCATCATCGCGCGTCTCTTCGAACAGACACATCACCCTCTTCTCATAACCGTTCCGACCGAGCAGGAGGCCCGCCACCTCGATAGTGACCTCGAGCTTCTCGGCGTTTCGGTGGACCCCTTCCCGTGGTGGCAGACTGTTGCATATCGTCCCACTCCGCACAATTCAGACGTTTTCGGTCGCCGCACCCGTGCGCTCGGCGATCTGCTTGCCGGCCGACGCGCCGTACATGTGGTGCCGCTGCGCGCCCTCTCTACACCGGTCCCGCCACCGGCGTACCTTCGGTCGCTCCTTTTCACCGTCAAACGGGGCGCCGGCTTCGACCCCGTCGAGCTCGCCGACCGCCTCGAGCGCTACGGCTACTCCCGGGTGCCGCGCGTGTCGGTTCGCGGCGAGTATGCGCTTCGCGGTGAGGTGCTCGACATATTCCTCGCCGGGCACGATGAGCCGGTGCGCATCGTCTTCGAGTTCGACGAGGTGGAGCGCATCACCTTCTTCGACCCGATCACCCAGAGCTCGAGCATGAAGGTCGACGAGGTCGATATCATCCCGATGCGCGAAGTTGTCTGGGACGATGAGCGCATCGCGGTCCTCGAGCAACAGCTTGCCGGTCTCCCCGAGACACCGGATGGGGGTGGGGTGGTCCCGGACGAACTTCGCGAGCATGGCCGTATCGCCGGTGAGGAGCTCTACTATCCCCTGGCCTTTGAAGAGCCGGCCACCGTTCTCGACTATCTCGCTGAGTATGGCGTCGTGGTCTACGCCGACTACGAGCGCCTTGTCTCGGGTGCGGACGCCCTCGAGCGGGAGTACGACGGGCTCTATCGGAAAGCGAGGCGGGAAGGCAATCCGCCTCGCCCGGAACGAATCCTCTTCGACCTCGAGACGCTCGAGGCCCGCCGCAGCGCCGCGATCCGCTTCCACGTGCTGCAGGAACAGGCCGACGGCTCAGACGCGGTGTTCTCCTATGCGCCTCCGCGGTCGTTTTTCGGGAACGTGGACTTTCTCAAGGAGGAGCTCTCGGGACTCGAGGAGGCCGGGTACGAGGTCTTTGTCTTCGCCGACACCGAGAGTCAGGCAAAACGAATTTCCCACATGCTTGAGGATACCAGCGCACAGGTCCTCCCTCACGCCATCTCCCAGGGATTCAGCTCGGGTGATCTGAAAATCTGCGTCATCGAGGAGAACGAGATCTTCGGACGGCGAAAGCGCACGCCGCGGTCGGTCAAGCGTGTGCAGAGCCGCGAGATCGATACTTTCGTCGAGCTCAGCCCCGGTGATTACGTCGTGCATGTGAACTACGGAATCGGCCGCTTCAAGGGCATACAGCGCATGAGCGCGGCCGGTAACGAGCGCGACTACATTCAACTCGAGTACGCCGGCGAGGAGTCGGTGTTCATCCCCCTCGAGCAGGTAAACCTCGTGCAGCGTTACATCGGCCACGGCGGGGAGAGTCCCCGTCTCGACCGACTCGGTGGCAAATCCTGGGAGAAGCGAAAGAGCAGGGTCAAGCAGAGCGTGGAAGACCTTGCCGAGCGTCTCGTGAAGCTCTACTCCAAACGGCAGAAGGCAAGGGGGTTCGCGTTCACCGAGGACACCGAGTGGCAGATGGACTTCGAGGCCTCCTTCCCCTACGAGGAGACCGAGGACCAGCTGCGTTGTATCGAGGACGTCAAACAGGACATGGAGCGTCCGGTTCCGATGGACCGCATGATCTGCGGGGATGTCGGATACGGGAAGACCGAGGTGGCGATGCGTGCGGCCTTCAAGGCGGTGACGGCGGGCAAGCAGGTTGCGTTTCTCGCCCCCACGACGATCCTCGCCGAGCAGCACTACGAGACCATAAGCGAGCGCACGGACAAGTTTCCCGTTCAGACCGCCATGCTCTCGCGCTTCGTGCCCACCAGGAAGCAGAAAGCCACCATCGAGCTTCTCGACAGGGGTGAGGTGGATATTCTCGTCGGCACGCATCGCATGCTGCAGAAGGATGTGAACTTCCGGAACCTCGGGCTCATCATCATCGACGAGGAGCAGCGCTTCGGGGTCAAGGACAAGGAGCGCCTCAAGGAGCTCAAGGCGTCGGTGGACTCCCTGACCCTCACCGCGACGCCGATCCCGCGCACCCTTCATATGTCACTTCTGAAGATTCGTGACATGTCGGTGCTCAACACCCCGCCGCACAACCGGCGGCCTATCGAGACCTTTATCCAGGAGTTCTCCGAAGAACAGGTCGCCGAGGCAGTGCGCCGGGAGGTTTCGCGCGGAGGGCAGGTGTACTACCTCCACAACCGCGTGGAAACACTCGACCACGTCAAGCTCTTCCTCCAGCGTCTGCTGCCGGAGGTCATGATCGAGACTGCGCACGGAAAGATGACCTCTACCGACCTCGAGGACATCATGCACCGCTTCGTCCACGGCGGGTTTCACGTGCTCGTGTCCACCACCATCATCGAAAACGGCATCGACATACCGAACGTCAACACCATCATCATAGACCGGGCCGACATGTACGGCATTTCGCAGCTCTACCAGCTGCGCGGACGGGTGGGACGCTCCGAGCGGCTCGCCTACGCCTATCTCTTCTATCCCGAGAAGCGCGCGCTTTCGGAGCTGGCCATGAAGCGGCTGCAGGTCATCTCGGACTTTACCGAGCTCGGGTCCGGGTTCAAGATTGCACTCAAGGACCTCGAGGTTCGCGGGGCGGGAAACCTACTCGGTCGGGAGCAGTCGGGGGATATCCTCTCCGTCGGCTTCGACATGTACCTCAAGCTCCTCGACGAGGCCATCCGCGAGCTCGAGGAAAGCGAGGAGGAGGGGCCGCCCGAACCGTATCTCGAGCTCGAGTATACCGGCTACATCCCGGATACCTACATCGACGAGCCGGTTGAGAAAATGGAGGTGTACAAGAAGATCGCGGCGGTCGGCACCGAAGAGGAGCTCGAGTCGGTGCAGGGTGAGCTCGAGGACCGCTTCGGGCCGCTGCCGGACGAGGTGAACAGCCTCCTGTCGCTCGCCGAAATCCGCATCATCTGCAGGAAGCTCTACGTTTCGAGTCTCAAAGAGCGCAAAGGGAACGTGGAAATCGAGTTCTCGAAGCTCGCTGTAGTTTCACCGGACCGCGTGCTCGAGCTCATCAGGGCCGGCGGCGGCAAGGTTCGCCTCGATCCGAACCGGCCACAGATACTTCGTATGGAGACAGGGTCGGTCGGTCTCAAGGAGAAGTCGGAGTTCATAAGAAGCAAACTTTCGTCGCTCCTCTAACAGTGTTACAATACGACACAGCCCAATACGACACAGCCGTCGACGGTGCACATTGCCTATGCAGAAAAACAACATCGACCTGATCTGGAGCGTAGCCGAGCTCGCCGGCCTTTTCGGCAAAGAGACAAGTCTCGAGGACTTTCTCTCCGACGTTGTCGGGCTGATTGCGACGCATATGCAGGCCGATGCCTGCTCGATCTTTCTCTACGATCAGGATGCCGACACCCTGGTTCTACGCGCCACTCGCGGGCTCAAGGAAGATTCGGTGGGCAGACTCAAGCTCGACCTGGGTGAAGGCATCACCGGCACCGCGCTCAAGGAGCTGCGGCCCATTCGCGAGGGGCGGTCCAAGGACAGCCCCTACTACATGCCGGTGCCCAATATCGACGAAGAACAATACGAGTCGATGCTCGCCGTACCGATCAAGCGTGGGCTGACCCGGATCGGCGCCATGGTGCTGCATCACGGAAAGCCCGACTATTTCGACATACAGGATACCCGGGCCATTCAGGCAATCGCCTCGCAACTCGCGGCCACGCTCGAAAACGTGGAAATCCTCATGGAGATCCACGGTGAGCGCACCGCCCGCACGGCGGCCGAGCGCCTCCCGGAGGGCACGGTCATACGCGGCAAGTCAGTGTCCACCGGCCTCAGCAACGGAAAGGCGGTGAGTTTCGGACGTCGTGACGCCCAGTTCCGACTCTTTGAGCACGAGCACGAGTTCGGCGAGGAGGGGCTGAGCCGATTCCGCCGGGCGCTGAAGCTCTCTCAGGAGCAACTCGAGGCGCTGCAGATGGAAGTCGAGGATGACTACTCCGACGTTGCATCCCTCATTTTCAGCTCTCACCTCCTCATGCTGCGCGATGAGGAGTTCGTCGGCCGGATGCGACGCGAGGTCGAGGGTGGTATGCACCCGGAGCCCGCGGTGGTGAAGGTGGTGAATGAATATGTAGACATCTTCGCAGCCAGTGACAACGCGCGGCTCAGAGAGAAGACCCAGGACGTGAAGGACCTCGGCCACCGCATCATTCGAAACCTCAGCGGTGCACAGGAAGAGGATGGTGACTACCGCGATCAGATCGTCATAGCCTCGGAGCTCTTCCCCTCTGAGCTTCTGAAGATCGCCGCCCAGCACGCAGAAGGGGTCATTCTCATGGACGGCGGAATCACCGCGCACATCTCCATTCTTGCGCGGAGCTTCGGCCTGCCGGTGGTACTCACCCGCGACGAACGGGTGTTTCAGCTGCCGGAGGAAACGCTGCTCATCGTGGACGCCTATCAGGGTACGATCTATGTGTCGCCTGACGAAGATGTGCGAGAGGCTTTCGCCGCAAATCTTCGCGCCCGCAGCGAGCCGGTTGATGCCGACGCGCTACCGGCGGAAACGCACACACGAGACGGCGTGCGGATCGAGATCCAGGCCAATATCAATATCTCCCACGACGTAAAAACTGCGCGGCGCTATAAGGCGGAAAGCATCGGGCTCTACCGAAGCGAGTTCCCCTTTCTCGTACGAAACGACTTTCCGAGCGAGGACGAGCAGTACCGCATCTATCGCCGGGTCATTGGAACGATGGGAAAACGCGATGCCGTACTTCGCACGCTCGATATCGGCGGCGACAAGGTGCTCGCGCAGCCCGAGCTCGTCGAATCCAATCCCTTCCTCGGCTACCGCGGGATCAGGTTCTCGCTCGGGAACGAGGACCTGTTTCGCGATCAGCTCCGGGCCATGCTGCGTGCGGGCCGTGATGTCACCCTCAGGATCCTGCTGCCGCTGATCTCCTCGGTGGACGAGTTTCTCGCCTCGCAGGAAATTCTCCACAGCTGTCTCGCGGACCTGTCGAAGGAGAGCGTGCCGCACAACGAAGCACCGCTTCTCGGCGCGATGGTGGAACTCCCGGCAGCAGTGGAGTCGATCGAAGGTCTGAGCCGGCATGCGGATTT
>JAAAOH010000331.1 GCA_009908925.1 Spirochaetota bacterium
GCGATCCCTGAAACTGCTCGAGTACAAGCTCGTGACGCCGGATGCTCCGGAGCACCTGGATGCCCCGGGCGCCCCGAACGGCTCGCAGGAGCGGTTCGCGCTGCGCCCCGCCGGCGCTAATGCGGCCGTGCCCGGCGATCCTGATGTTGACGGCGACACGGACCGCCCCGCGGGAAGCGATATGGCTGCCGCCGCGGCCGAAACGATCTACGTGGCCTTCGCGCTCGACGGCGGAAGCTACGTTTTCCGGACGACGGGTGTAGCGGTGGAGGGCGGTCACGTGTCGCTTCGACTGCCGCAGGTCATGTATCGCTCGGAGAAGCGCTCATCCGAGCGGCAGGATTTCGCCGGAGATCGGCGCGTGCGTCTCAGGCCGCGCCGCGGCTCAGGCGGCTCGGGCGGCGCGGGCCGCGGCGACGTTCGTGGCGGTGCTGCCACGAGCCCCGACGGTGCCGGCGCCGCCGCCGGCGTCGAGGGCCGCCTCCTCGACGTGAGCCGGCACGGGTTTCTCTGCGAGGTCGTCCTCGACGAACAGGCAGCTGCGGTCTACGTCCCCGGTCTCACTGTCTCCTACGACATCGATCCCCGGCTCGGGCTCAGCGACCACGGCCAGATCCGCCACGCGACGGTGATTGCCGCAGCGGAGCAGGGAACGCGGGTCCAGCTCGGGATCGAGGCCGGCGTCGCACGCGCGAGCTATGCCTACCGCCGCATCGAGCCGGCGGAGTGGAATGTCGATTCCCGGCCGGTGGAGTCGGCGCCGGTCTCGCTCGATTCGGTCTCGGTGCGCTATCGAAACGACATGGATCACGAGATAGCGGCCCTGCTCAATGCGACGCGCTTTCACGTCGAGGCGCCCGTCGTCATCATCCCCCCTGCGTTCGGAAAGAAGAAGGAGACGCTCGCCCCCTTCGTTGCGACACTGCTGACGAACTTCGCGCGCGAAGGGCGGGATGTGGTGACGCTGCGCTACGACGGGATTAACAGGCCCGGCGAGAGCTTCAACGAGGTCGAGAACCCGCCGCGGGGATACGAGATGCTCCGCTATCGCCTCAGTCAGGGGCTCTCGGATCTGCGCACCACCCTCGATTACGTGGAGCACAACCCCTACTTCACCGCGACGAAGGTGGTGCTCTTCACCGCGAGTATGTCCTCGATCGACGCGAGAAAGCTCCTTGCCTCCGCCGAAAAAGACAGGGTGGACCTGTGGGTGAGCCTCATGGGTGTTCCTGCTGCGCAGACGACCATCGGCAATATTCTTGCCGGGACGGATATCATCGGGAACTACCGGCTGGGGATCCCCAACGGGGTCCGCGGGATGCTCGGTCATCTCATTGACATGGATACCCTCGCGCAGGATCTCATCGAGGAACGCTACGCCTACCTCACCGACGCCCGCGTTGACATGTCCGGGCTGTCTACGCCGGTCCTGTGGATCGTCGGGCGTCACGATCACTGGGTTGATCGTGACGAGGTGGCGGACCTCATGGCTGTGGACGGTGGCGGCCCGCGCGAGCTGGTGGAGATACCTACGGGTCACAACCTCAGAAACAGCGAAGACGCGATCCGTGCCTTCAAGCTCATCGGCGAGTTCATCTATCAGGGGCTCTACGGCAGCGACCTCGTGGCTGTTGATCCACCCAGAGAGGCGGTACTCGGGATGCTGGCAGCCGAGCGAGAGCGCATGAGCACCGCCCGGCCGCCCGCCATCGAAGAGTACTGGCGCGAGTACCTCCTCGGCGCCGCGGCGGGAAGCGAGGGCTATGATTTCTATCGTAACCTCGCGGATTTTCGTGAGTTCCTCGCCTTGGAGGCGGAGTTGATCGGCGTACGCGACGGCGATCGGGTGGCCGACCTCGGATGTGGGACCGGTCTGCTGACGGAGGCTCTGCTCGAGCACATTGCAGCGGCCGCCGGCGGGGGTGCAGGCGCAGGGTGGGCGGACGCCCCAGGGGCTGCCGGCGGTCTTGCTTCGCCGCCGCGGATATCGATCACGGCGGTGGATCTGGTTGCGGATGCGCTCGAAAGAACGCGCGAGAAGTGTGAGCGCCTCATTTCGGAGCACTCTGAGCTCTCGCGCTGCTCGCTGGAGTACCGCAGTCTTGATCTCGAGCCTAACAGGCTGCTTCCCATCACCCGCCTCATCGAATCGGGGGGTGAACGCGTCGATGAGCTTCGAAACCGCGTGGAGGGCCTCACGGCGGGAGTCGTGGAAGCACTCCGGGCGCATGACGGGCAGACCCTCTCCGCGGCACTGGCCGGCGAGCCCATCGGGGCGGAGCACCGCGAGGAGCTCGCACGCACGCTTCCCGAGCGTGTGCTGCCCGTCGTTCTCGATCTCAACCGTGCAGCACGGTTTGTTCGTGGCCGCGTCGAGGCGAACGACGTATCTCCGGGCAGACGCGGCAGCGCCGGCCTGCGAAGCGGCGATTTGCTCTTCGATGTGCTGCATTTCGGCAACTGGGCCGTCGGAGAGAACACCGGCTTTCCCGATGAGTCCTTCGATCGTATCCTGGCAAGCCTCTTCCTCTCCTATCTCTTCAATCCCGACTACGCGCTTGCGGAGTTCTATCGCATGCTGGCGCGGGGCGGGCGGCTGCTTGTCTCGACCATGCGGCCCGACAGCGATGTCTCCACCATCTTCACCGACTACGTGGAGGAGGTGCGATCGCGTGCCGAATCCGGCGGTGATCTCGACTCCGCTCAGGCCATGCTGAACGAGGCAGCCGCGCTTTTCGAGCTCGAGGAGGACGGACTCTTTCGCTTCTACACCGGAGATGAGCTTGCAGCGATGCTCGAGGAGACCGGCTTCACCGACATTACGGTGCACCGTTCGCTCGGCACGCCGCCGCAGGCGATCATCGTGACAGGGGAGAAGCCCTGGCGATGAGTGGCTCCTACGACGGGCTCCGCATTCCGGTGGTAGCCGCAGAGCGGCTCGCGGCCTGGGGAGAGCACCCGGTCATTCGCGAGCTGCAGCCCGGCAGAGAGCCCCGCGCAGTTTCGGCAGCCGACTACCGCTCCCGTATCAACGAGCTCGCCGCGTGGCTGCGAACCGAGGGCGTCGGCGAGAACACCGTGGTGGCGCTGTTCCTCGAGAACTCCATCGATCATCTGGTCGTGCTCTTTGCCCTCTTCGAGCTCGGCGCAGTGCCGGTGATTGCAAAACTCGAGTACCGCAGCATCGAGCTCGACGAGATTTTCGAAAATGCCGATCCGGCGGTGGTGGCCACCGAGACGGGGCACCTCGACGTCCTCGCGCCCTACCTGGAGGGGCGCCACGTGATCGAGCGGGGGGCGAAGGGCTTCCGTACCACCCAGCAGGGGCCGCCGGTGCCGCGGGTGTCGGGAACGGCGAGTGCAGGCGACAGACTGCGAGCTGCGCCCGACGTACCGGCGGGTACGGCTTCGATAAACTACACCTACCGTGGCCTCGGCTATCCGGTGGGCGCGCTCGTGACGCATGCTCAGTACCTGCACGGGGCCGACATCCTGCAGGACGGCCTCTACGGCTACCCCGGCGAGAGCATGATGTTCAGCATCCCGATCTCTCACATCTTCACCCTCATCGGGTGCGTGCTTGTCCCCCTTCGTTACGGGATGACCGCGGTTATCGCCCGGACCATACATCCGCGGATGATCTTCGAGTACTTCGACACCTACGGTATCGAGCACGTGACCGCCGTTCCCGAGATCTACCGGCTGCTCCACCGTGCGCTTCCCGAGGGCAGACGCTTCCCCGGGCTCCGTACCTTCGTCTCCGGCGGCAGTCTTCTGGCGGCCGGGGAGCACGGACCGATCGCGCAGGCCTTCGACCTGGATTTCCTCCACGGCTACGGCCTGACCGAGTTTACGCCCGCCTCCCGCAACATCCGCGGCCGCGCGCGTGCCGGAACGATCGGACCCGTCTGCGGCGGTGTGGAATGCCGGATCGCCGAAGGCGGCCTCAGCGAGAGCGCCGACGGGAGCGTCGCCGGCGAGGTGCTGCTCCGCACCAACACCATGAGCGGCGCCTACTACCGCCGCCCCGAGGTGTCGAGGCAGGCCGACGCCGGCGGCTGGTTCCGCACCGGCGATATCGGACGCTTCGAGGACGGCCACCTTATCTTTGAGCGGGAGCACAAGCGTACCTGCAAAGTCGGCGGCGTCATGGTCGACCTCGAGGAAGTGGAGAAGGCCCTCCTGATGCATCCCGAAGTTCACGGTGCGCACGTCGAGTTTCGCGATGGCGCCCTGGAGGCAGGCCTCGAGGTTCAGTCGTCGGCCGATTTCGAGGAAACGCTGCGTGAAATCCGCGCATTTCTGAAGCCCCGTATCGCGGCGTATAAGGTTCCGCGTCGCTTCTACCGACCATAGGAATGAGCATATGAGTGAGCACCAAGAGACCGAGCTGTCAGAGACGGACCTCCGAACCAGGGTTGTAGACATCGTGGCGGAAATCTCCCGCATCGACCCTGACGATTTCGACGACGACGTTCTCATTCGCGAGGAGCTGGGTATCGACAGCCTGCAGGCGATGGAGATCGTTGCAGCCTGCGAAAAGGCCCTCGGCATCTCCATCGATGAGGGACAGCTCTACTGCGTCGAGACGGTCGAGGATTTCCTCGGCCTGGTCGAGACCCTCTACCGCTCCGGCGGCGAGCCGGAATAGCCCTGCTTCCCGCTTCATAGCCTCTTCGCACGGGCGCCCGGTTATTCGCTTGAAGTGGGCTGCGGGAAACTGCAGAATGCATGGTGTGCGATGCTCACGAATTTATGGGTGACTCATGAGTAAGACTGTGGCGGGGGAGCTCCACGACGCGTTCGAGCAGGAGCTCATTACAAAAGCCGAACGCGACACACGTATCAGCACGGTCATTGCGAGCATACTATTTACCCTGTTCGGCGTGCTCGACGTCTATATGTACCCCTCCTATCTGCGTGAGCTTTTCATCATCCGGGGTGGCGTGATCCTCATCAGTGCTATCGTCCTCACGTTCTCCCTTCTTCTCCCGGATGACAGGTACGCTCGGCGCCTGGGAATGGTGGAGTATCTCGCCTGTACCCTTGCCATTGTGTTGATGGTGCACATCACCGAAGGCTACCTCAGCCCGTACTACGCAGGGATCAACCTCGTGCTCATCATCTTTCTTGCCATATTGCCGCTCGATCCGATGCGCGCGGGCATCGTCTGCGCGGTGACCTACGCGGCCTACATCATACCCATCGTCGTGGCCGGCAATATCACCGAGTTGGCGGTGCTGCTCAACAACAACTTCTTCTTCCTCTCGACCATCGTGCTGGTGGTATTGAGCTCGCACTTCGCCACCCGGCTGAGGTTCCGCGAGTTCGCCGGACGCTATAACCTTGCGCGCGCCAATGAAGAGCTGAAGACGCTCGACAAGCTCAAGTCCGAGTTCTTCGCCAACGTCAGCCACGAAGTGCGCACGCCGCTGACCTCCATTCTCGCCCCCCTGCAGGCTTTTTACTCCGGTGATCTCGGTCATCTGACCGCCGAGCAGGAGCAAATCGTCGGCCAGATGTATCGAAACTCCCTCAAGCTCCTCGACATGATCAACCAGATGCTGGATTTTTCCCGTTTCGAGGCGGGCAAGGTGCAACTGCGCTTGAGCTGGCTCGATATCAACGAGTTTGTCGAGGACACCGTCTCCCTGTTCGAGGAGGTCACGGAGAGAAAGGGCGTGAAGCTGCGTACCATCACTTCGAATGAGGTGCCCGAGGCCTATCTCGACAGTGACAAGCTCGAGCGAATTCTCACGAACCTTCTTCGCAACGCCATTAAGTTCACTGAGGAGGGGTCGATTACGGTGCGGACCGGGCTCACCCATGAGGTGGAGCAGGAGCATGAGACGGCGGAGCATGAGACGGAGCAGGGGAGCTCTATGATTTTCGTGGAGGTCGCTGATACGGGGATTGGCATTCCCGAAGATCATCTTCCCTTCATTATGGACCGCTTCAGGCAGGTCGACAGCTCGAGCACCCGCCGGTATGAGGGCACCGGTATCGGGCTTACCATCGTGAAAGAGTCGGTCGAGCTTATGAATGGGCGTATCACCGCAGAGAGCACCAAGGGTGAGGGCAGTACCTTCAGGGTGGAGCTCCCCGCCGATCTCGAAGAGCTCGTCCCGGAGGCCTTCCGCGAGCGGCGCCGGCGTGAGCGGCGGAAATCCGGCAGATCCGTCTCCTCCGGGCGCGACCGGCGGCGACGGACACGGCGCACCGAAGATTTTGTCAGGGTTGCCGCGGACGAGCTCGCCCTCATGGAAAAGGAAATGCTTGCCAGCGGCGGGCGTGAATCTGAGGCGGCCACCGAGTCCCAGCAGCCGAGTCCCGCCGAGGATCGTGTGCTGCTCGTAGAGGACAACCACGACCTGCGCTCGTACGTGGGCCGCATGCTCGGCGGGATGGGACACGAGGTGACGACAGCGGTCGACGGCGTGGACGGGTGGCACCACGTACAGGCCGACAATCCCGATGTCATTGTGTCCGATCTCATGATGCCGAACATGGACGGGTACGAACTTCTGAAGCTGGTCAAAACCACCGAAGGCTCCCGTCACATTCCCTTCATCATGATAACCGCCAAGCACGAGCTCGAGTCGAAGATCGAGGGCCTCGATCTCGGCGCCGACGATTATCTGCCGAAACCCATCAATATCCGGGAGCTCGATGCGCGTGTGCGGAATCTCCGCAATATGAAGCGGTTCCAGCAGGCCGTCGCACGGGAACAGGAGCTACAGAAGCGAATGGAGGATCTGTTGATGAGCTTCTCCGAGTCGCTCGAGCTGCGCCACCCCGACACCGCCGGGCACTCGCGCGACGTGCTTTCCCTGGGGCTGATGCTCTCATCGGAGATCGGCATCGAGCAGAACCAGAGTCTGCGCGACGCGTTGCTGTTGCACGATATCGGTAAGCTCGGGGTTCCGGACCACGTACTTCTCAAGGAAGCAGCCCTCAACGACGAGGAGTGGGAGCTCATGAAGAAGCACGCCGAGTGGGGCGCGCAGCTCCTCGAAAAGTTCGATACCTACCGCGACATCGCGCACATCGTGCTGGCACATCAGGAGCGCTACGACGGCCGCGGGTACCCCGAAGGCCTCGCCGGAGAGGCGATTCCTCTCGAGGCTCGCATTATCGGTGTTGCAGATGCCTATCACGCCATGACTGCCGACCGACCCTACCGAAAGGCCCTGACCCCTGCACATGCCGCTCGCGAGATCCTGAAAAACAGGGGAGCGCAGTTCGATCCCGTACTGGCAAATGCCTTCGTTCGGGCGCTACTGAAGAGCGGCGACATCAGCGAGAGCGACCTCGGCGGCCTCGAGGTTCCGGAGCTGCGGCCCGTCGGTAGCTGAGGTCGTAGCGCCACGGGAACTGCTTTGATATACTTCATTCCCGTATGCAATCCGATGTTCGAATAACCGACCACACGGCTTCCGCGGTTGCCGACTTCCTCGGCGAGGGCGGGTACGCTGCGCCACTCATCGTCTCGGACCCCAATACCCATCGCGCCGCCGGCAGACAGCTCGCGAGCTCGTTATCCGCGCTCGGGGTTGCGGTGGAAGAGCTCGTCCTTGCGAGGGAGGAGCCGGCGGCGGATGCGGAGGCGGTCGGCGACATCCTCATCGGCCTGGTGCGCACACCCGACGTCGTCATCGGCGCGGGAGGCGGCACCGTCACCGACATCGCGCGGCTTGTTGCGCATCGCATGGACCGCCCGTTCGTCTCGTACCCGACTGCTCCTTCGGTGGATGCCTACGCGTCGCCGACATCGGCGATGACCTTCCGCGGGATGAAGAAGACCGTGCCGGCTCGGGCCCCGGAGGTCGTGTTCGCGAATACGGAGGTACTCTCCGCTGCTCCTCATGACATGATCGCCGCGGGGTTCGGTGACATGGTTGCAAAGCTCACCTCCACCCCGGACTGGGAGCTTGCCGCGGTCGTTGCCGAAGAGGGCTTCGACGAGGATATTGCCGCGCGGAGCCTTCGCGCCGCTGAGTCCTGCACAGCGGAAGTCGATCTCATCCGAGCGAACGAGCCCGCGGGCGTCAGCACGCTGCTTGGTGGGCTCATCGATTCCGGGGACTGCATGCGTGACTGGGGCGGGTCCCGGCCGGCCTCGGGCAGCGAGCACCTGCTGTCCCACTTCTGGGAGATGCGGGCGGCGCGGGCGGGGAAGCCGTCGGCCCTCCACGGCGGCAAGGTTGCCGTTGGTACACTGGTCATCGCCGGGCTCTTCGAGCGGCTCGCCGGGATGGGTGCCACGGAGCTCGGGCGCAGAGTCGCCGCCGCGAGAATGCCGGCCGCCTCGACCCTTCGAGAGGCGGCGGTGCGCGGATTCGGCGCCACCTCGGCCGATACACTTCTCCAGGGCCACATTCTTGCCACCATGAGCGAGGAGCGTTTCTCGGAAATGGCGCAGAACGCTGCGAGAGCGGCCGAGCGCATCATCGAGATCGCCGCATCGGCGCCGACACCGAAGCGCATCCGTGAGCTCATGCGTCGCGTCGACGGCCCGGTCCACCCGCGCGATATCGACCTTTCCCTCGACGATGTGCGGGATGCGCTGGCCTCGGGGCACTTCATTCGCAACAGATTCGGGCTGCTCGTGTTCTGGCATCTGTTTTCCCTCGGCGGGCTCGATGACCTCGTGGAGGAGGTCTTCGCATAGCCATGCGACGGGTCGCCGCACTCATGCTTTCGTCATTTCTGCTTGCCGCCGTATCGGTGTTCGCGGAAGATTTCGCAGGACACGACGACGGCGTTCTCCGTGTGGCCGCCGTGCAGGCGGAGGTTGTCGACGAGACATATCTCGACTCCGAGAAATTCGAGTCGCACGTGGAGAAACTGGTTGCCGAGGCAGAGCGCCGCGGTGCGGAGCTCGTCGTATTCCCGGAGTACATAAACGTCTTTCTCCTCTTCGAACCATACGCGCCGATCATCAGACGTGCGTCCTCGATGGATGAAGCTCTGCGTGAGCTCTTGCCCCTCGCCGACGGGGCGCCCCGGGTGGGGGCGGTGCCCTCGGGGGCGGCGCCCCCGCCTGCAGCGTCCACGGAAACGCTGCAGGCGCTGCTTCGGCGTCGTGCACCATCGGTGGAGCGGTTCGTGCGCCGTCTGTGGAGCGGTCTCGCTCGTGAATACGCTGTTGCCATCGTCGCGGGAACCTACTTTGCGCCGGCCGGCGAGGAGAGCATTCACAACAGGGCGATCGTCTTCGATGAGGACGGGAGTCTGCTCTACGCGCAGGACAAGGTGTTTCTGACCGCCTTCGAAGCCGACGTTCTCGACCTCGGGGAAGGCGATCTGGAGGAGGCCGAGACCTTCGAAATAGACGGATTCGAGATCGGACTGACGATCTGCCGCGATTCGTTCTTCTCCGACTGGGAGCCGGAGCTCGGAGGCGCCGACCTCTGGCTCGAGCTTCGTGCAAACGGCGAGCTCTATACCGAGGCCGTGCGGCGGCGATTCGAAGGAGCGCTCCCCGAGCGGGTCGGGGCGACCTCGGCCGTGGCCGGCGTGAGTGCCAGCCTGACGGGGAGCATGCTCGACCTCGTGTGGGAAGGTCCGTCCTATGCGGTCGACGCGCGGGGCCGGCGCGTAGGCGCTTCCGGTGATGTACGCGGCAGCAGCCTGCTGCTGAGCGAGGTGCGGCGGTAGCGTTCTCCCGGCGAGTGGTCTCGTGCTACACTTCCCGCATGGCAATCGCAGCGATAGAAGCCGGAGGCACGAAGTTCATCTGTGCGCTTTTCGATGAAGGGGGGCGCGAGCAGATCCGTGTCCGGATAGAGACCGGTGACCCGTCCCGGACCCTCGAAGAGGTCCGTACGTTCTTCCTGGAGAACTCGACACACGACCCCGTCTCATCGGTCGGGATCGGCTCCTTCGGTCCCATCAATGTCGACCCCGACAGTGAGGACTACGGCCGCATCCTGCAGACGCCGAAGACCGCCTGGATCGGCGTGAATCTCAGGACGGCCATCCAGAGTGTGCTCGCAGTGCCCGTATCGGTGGAGACCGACGTAAACGTGGCGGCGCTTGCCGAAAGTGAGGCAGCCGGCGAGGCGGTTCAGTCGCTGGTTTATGTGACCGTCGGCACCGGCATCGGGGTCGGCATTGCCATCGAGGGGCGCCTGCTGCCGCTCAGGCGACATCCGGAGATCGGCCACATCCGCCCTCGGCGCAGTCCCGGGGAGCAGGCGGCCTTCGCCGGGGCCTGCCCCTATCATGGAGATTGCCTCGAGGGAGTGGCAGCCGGTCCGGCGATGCGCGCGCGGTGGGGACAATCCGCGGAGACACTCCCGCCCGATCACGAAGCCTGGGATCTGGAGGCCGACTATCTGGCGCAGGGTGTCGCCACCCTCATGCTATCGTTCTCTCCCGACCGACTGGTTCTCGGCGGCGGGGTCATGGAGCAACAGGGTATGTTCGAGCGTATTCGCGACGAGGCGCACCGTCTGCTGGGCGGCTACCTCGAGTACGTCTCCGATCGCGCGGTGCTCGATCGTATCGTCGTGCCCCCGTCGCTCGGCGGCGATGCGGGGATCCGCGGTGCCTACCTCATCGGACGTCAGCTTGACAGGTCCCGATAGGGTGCGTAGCATTTCCCCCATGCGGCGAGGTGGCGATTTCTTTTCGCCTCACACGCACGGGTTCGTCCGCGTCGGCGTGGCGGTACCTCGCGTGCGCGTGGCGGACGTGGCCTACAACACCGGGCGAACCCTCGAGCTCATGCGGCGGGCCGACGACGCGGGGGTCTCCCTCCTCACCTTTCCCGAGCTCGGGCTTTCCGCCTATTCAAACGACGATCTCTTCCAGCAGGATGCCCTCCTCGATGCCGTGCGGGAGGGCCTCTTCGAAGTCGTGGAGGCGAGCACGACCCTCTCGCCGGTGTTTCTTGTCGGCGCGCCGCTGCGGTTCGAGCAGAAGCTGTTCAACTGTGCGGTAGCCGTGCACGGGGGACGGATCCTCGGCATCGTTCCCAAGTCTTACATTCCGAACTATCGCGAGTTCTACGAGAAGCGGCAGTTCGCATCCGCTGCGGCCGCGGCGGAACCCGAGGTGAATCTCCTCGGAATACGCGACATTCCCTTCGGCGCCGACCTCGTATTCAGTGCCGAGGGTTTCGAGGAGCTCACCTTCGCGGTGGAAATCTGCGAAGATCTCTGGGCGCCCATCCCGCCGACGACCTATGCCGCTCTTGCCGGTGCGACGGTGCTCGTGAATCTCTCGGCGAGCAATATCACGATCGGAAAGGCCGACTACCGCGACACCCTTGCCGCCGGTCATTCGGGGCGATGCGTCTCCGCTTATCTCTACGCCGCGGCGGGTTCCGGGGAATCCACGACCGATCTTGCCTGGGACGGGCATGCGCTCATATACGAGAACGGTCGTCTGGTCGCGGAGACCGAGCGCTTCAGCGAGGAGGAGCAGCTCCTCTACGCCGATGTGGACCTGGAGATGCTCGTGCAGGAGCGAACGCGACTCACCAGTTTCATCGATGCCGCCGGTGCTCACCGCGAGCGCGTCTCCCGCCTCCGGCGCATCTCCTTCGAGTTCGAGGTCCCGCAGCTTCCGGAGGGCGCCGCGCCGGGTGCTGCGCTTGCACGCGAGATTCCGAGATTCCCGTATGTTCCCGTCGACGCCACCCGGCGCGACGAGCGCTGCTTCGAGGCCTACAACATACAGGTGCACGCGCTCGCGCAGCGGCTTCGGCAGACGGGTATCGAGCACGCGGTGCTCGGCATCTCGGGTGGCCTCGATTCCACCCAGGCCCTCATCGTCACCGCGAAGACGTTCGACCTCCTCGGCCTGCCGAGGACCAACATTCACGCCTACACGATGCCCGGGTTCGCAACGAGCTCCGGCACGCGCGAGAGCGCCCATGCCCTCATGAGCGCCCTCGGTGTGAGCGCCGCGGAGATCGATATCCGCCCCTCAT
>JAAAOH010000330.1 GCA_009908925.1 Spirochaetota bacterium
GAGTTCCAGTGTGGCGGAGAAGTCGGTAACCGCACGCTCGTAGGATGACATGGCGAAGAACGCCATCCCCCGATGTATGAGTACGATTGCACGGAGATGAGACGTGATCTCCGAATCAAGGATCTCGCCGTAGAGCTCTACCGCCCGCTCGAACTGGTGCTCGTTATGCGCGTGGAGCGCGCGCAGCAGTTGTGACTCTATCGTGTCTGAGGCGATGCCGAGCCGTGACGGGTCCATCAGGTCCGGCGGCTCACTCTCTTCGGGCCGGCCCTCGGAGGGGTGCTCGAGGGGTAATCCAGAGGTGCGCTGGATCTGGTTCCAGAACTGACGCCGCCGCTTGAAGAGCTCCGCATGGAGACTGCGGTGATAATCGCGTATCTCCTGGAAGATGATGTCGGCGAGGGTGAGGTTGGCGTTGAGGGCCGCGAGCTTGCGCTTCAGCGGCTCTTCGAACGGAGCGTTGTCGGCTTTGTACACGAGCTCATGCTCTACCTCGGCCCAGGCATCCTGCAGGATGGTTCGCAGCTGAATCTCGCACTGCGGCTCCGCATCGAGCTCGAGATCGGCATATTCCTCGCGAGGTATTCGCACGAGCAGGTGGGTTGATTCATACCCGAACTCTCTGGAGGAGAACTCGGCACCCTTGTGCTCGACCTCGAGCACCTCATAGGCGTCCGAGAGGATCTGCTCCACCCGTGTCAAATCTCCGAGGAAGGGGCAGACGACCCGCAAACCGAAAAGGTCGGGAACACTCACCTCGCCCGGCCGCTCCGCTACCGTGCCGACCTCCGGCGCCCCACCGCTGCCGGCAGCCCCGGCGGGCGCAGACCGCGCCCTGGCGAGCAGCTTGGCGTAGAGGCTATCGAAGGACTTGATGCGTGACTTGATGGTCGGCCGCAGATGTGAAGCCTCGAGGGTGCTCCGGACGCCGGACACCGCACGATCGAGAACCTCGCGGTAGGCGGGCTCGCCTTCCTGGTACCGTGCCTTGAGCGTCGTACGACTGACGAGGGGAAGCTCGATGCGGTTCATGCGATCCACTATAACACGGCATTATCGGCCCGTGTCTGCGAGGCTGTAGAGCTCGAATCTATTGTGAATGCCGAGCTTACGATACCCGTTCGATCGGTGTTTCTTCACCGTTACAGGGGCGATTGCGAGATGTTCGGCAATCTCCCGGGCCGTGCTGCCGTTGAGGGTGAGCTCGAGTATCTCCGCCTCGCGGGTGCTTATGCTCCGCCCGTCGACGATCCGCCGGGGGAGCTCCCGCCAGGCGCGTGCACCGTAAGACGCAACGCGTCCGGTTCCGCCTGCAGAGTGCTGGCGAATCGACGTGCGCTTCGCACCGGCGCCCCGGCGGACATCTCCGGCTCGTTCCGTCTCACGCATCTCCCGCAGGAGACATACATAGCCACGGTCCCGTCCGCAGGCAAGCAGCGGAGTGACCGAGGCCTCGAATACACGATCAGCCTCCACCCCGGCAAAGGCGAGGGTGATAATGGCGAACAGAGGTCTGTTTTCGGAGACGCTCTCTGCAGCGAGCGTGCGAAACGCGTTCTCCGTGTCTCGATAGTCGGTGCCGGATAGACAGGTCGCAAGCGGAGCCCCTCTGCGACACCACTCTCTCTCCGGAAAGCGAATCGAAAATGATGGGCTTGCGTACTCCACTGTGAGCTCGCGATCGAGAATGAGGACCGGGTCTGCCGCCACGTGCAGAAAGGTACGCGCGTGAGTGCCGGAGCCGCACGCGCGACCTCCGGCCAAGATTCTCTCGAATACCACCTCGTCGGAGAGCACGAGCCGATTCAGTACGGCATCGAGCTCCTCACTCTTATCACCGGCGGTCCCTGCGTCACCTGCAGAGACTCGCGGGGGTCCCGCGCCCGAGGGCTCCGAGGGACAGATGCGCGAGAAGCCCCGAAGAAATGCGCCCAGGCCGCGCCGGGGGACGTGCTCCACAAAGAGTACACACAACAGAATGACCGGCAGCTCTGCCGCCAGGTCGGAGAGATGCCGCGACAGCGTCGGGATACCCCGATCGCTGCCCAGGGACACGAGCAGATAATGCAAATCGACTACGATGCGGACAGGCCGCCTCGACGGCCGCCCGTGCCAGCCCGAGGCGGCGCGCCGGATGAGCGCCACGGCCGATTTCGGGTCAACCGGCGCCTGCTCGACGAATGACTCCGCGGAAAGACGTCGATAACGGGAGGAGTTGTCGCCCGCGCCGAGGTGCGACAGCAGGGACCAGATTGCGTCTTCGGTCTCGGTGTCGAGAATGGTAAGGAGGCGCTCATCTCTCTCCAGGCCGGCGAGCAGGAAGTGCACAGCCGCATGCATCCGCTCCGACTTGCTTCTGTACAGGCACAGTACGCTCTCTCTCGCGTCCAGCGCGGAGGGGAGATGCATGACCCGAATTATATGAATTGCGGTCGCCGATGCAACCTGGCCGTCAGCGTGCGACAATCGCCGCCCCGAGCCGGGGCAGTTACCTGCGCTGTTCGAACATCCGGCTCAGCTCGTCACGCACCTGCTCGAGAACGCCCTGGTACTGCTCCTGCAGCCGCCCGAGGTTGTCCTGCAGTGTCTTGCTGAACTCAGGATCCGCGGCGGGGTCCATCTGAACCTGGGTGCCGTACTGTCGCGAGAGCTCCTGCTCGCGCTGGCGCATGCGTTGAGCATACTGGTTTCGAATTTGCTCGATGAGTTGATGTCGATTGTCGAGGTACTGCTTGAACAGGCCGTGCACCTGCTGGAAGAGGTAGTCGAGATCTTTCCCCTTTCCCAGCACCACGGTAAGCCCGTCGCGCAGCGTGTTGAGTCGCTCGAGCTCCTCCTCCGCTGTCGGGAGTGAAATCGCCGCAAGCACGACCTGAAAAAACCCCTCCTCGACCCAGTTGCGACGCTCGGCGGAGTACTGTTTGAGCTCCTTCTTCAGATCGAAGTCGCTCTCCTCCTGCAGACGCGTTGCGAGGCGCTTTCCGACATTGCGATGCTCGTGTGCCTCGACGGTCTTCGGGTCGCTCTTCACGTTCCTGGTTTTCTCGAGTGCCAGCTCGAGGGCGCTCTTTATCTCTCCCACGAATATTCCCCCTGCGATCGGTTAGTGCGCGTGTAATTAAATGATAACAACAAAGCTCCGCCGAGAGAACCTACTCCCGAATCAACCGCTCTTCAGTCACCACGCAATCGATCCGCATATCCCAGTCTTCTCTCGGCACCTCGTCCACCAGCTGCTCCTCGAAGCAGACGCCGACCGTCGAGAAACACCCGAGTCCCGAGGCCAGAAATCGGTCGTAGTAGCCGCGCCCCCGACCGAGGCGGTAGCGGGCACGATCGAACGCGAGCCCGGGCACGATGACAAGGCCACTCCCTGCGGCTGTACCGGGCGGGATTCCGTTCTGCTCGCCGCCGCCCGCCCGGACCCGCGGATCAACAGGCGGCAGATCCGCGGCGGGATCCATCGCGGGCAAATCCGCGGCAGGCTCGTCGATGTTGAAGGAGCTGCGGACAAGCGGCTGATCGGGCTCGCTCATTCGATGGAAGCGGATCTCGTCTCCGGCCACACGCGGCAGCGCGAGTGTCTTCCCCTCGGCGACGGCACGCCGCCGGAATTCCGCTGTCTGCACCTCCCGCGGCATGGAGACGTAGCAGTACACCACACCGGCCCGTCGCCACCAGCTACTTTCGAGCAGGCGCCCCTCAATTCGCTTACTCTTCTCGAGAATGATCTCCATGGGAAGCGCTCCGAGGCGGGCGAGGATCTCCCGGCGCAACGTTTTCTTCTCGCCCGACCTGTCTGTTTGCGAGCTCATTCGGCCCGGCTCCCCGGCGGGGCCGCCGGAACCGGCAGGGTGCGAAGGGCCCACACCAGCCGCTGCGCTACGGTGATCGTCGTCATCGCGGCCATCGTGTAGGCGAGGACCACGAATATCCCGGGGAACGCGATGAAGAGGGTGTAGAACACGATCGTCTCGGTACCCTCGATGAGCCCCGAGGGCATGAACAGGCTCGTGGTCGCGACGTACTCGTCTCTCCGCTTCCGTTTCTCGATCAGGGCCGAGAGATACAACCACGAGGCAATGTTCACGTAGAATGCGGCGAGCAGGACGGCCACTGCGACGAATACCGCCGGCGACGGAAAAGCGAGTGCCATACCGAGCGGAATGAGGGCATACGCTATGACGTCGAGCAACATGTCGAGGTATCCGCCGAGGTCGCTCTGCTTTCCCGATCGGCGTGCCACCGCCCCGTCCAGGCCGTCGAGCAGCCGTCCGAGCAGCCAGAAGGTCGCGCACAGCAGCATCTCGTGCTGCAGCAGACAGATGAACGCCACGACGCCGAAGGCAAAGGCCCCGATCGTGATGGTGTTCGGATGCACTCGTCGGGCCAGCACCACGGCGAGCGGTGAGACGACGCTCTCCTTCACCGGCCGCAGCATTCGATCAAGCACCGATTATCCTCCTCGCAAACCGCTTGCGGCGCACCTATGCCGCAGGCACGCCGCAATTCTGGAGTATCTCCGGGCCTGTTGCAATACGCGGCGCCGAACCGCCGAACCGCTGAGGGCGCACCGCCGACGGCCCACCGGTTGCCGCACACCCGTCCCTCGACGTAGGGTAAAGACATGGGCAACATGAACCCCGCACCGCTGGCGGACCGAGTCTATGATTTCATGTTCGAAGAAGAGGAAGGCCGTGTCTGCGAGGCGATCCCGGAGGAGGCATGCCGCGAAGCACCGCGAAACTTCCTCCTCAACGTGGCGAATGGAAGCGCGAGCAAGCTTGCCGAGCAACTCGTGAGCCCCGGCGTGACCCTTCCGTGGATACTCGATGCGATCGGTGCGCCCGTGTTCTTCTCGGGTTTGCTGGTGCCGCTGCGAAACGGGCTGTCCCTCCTGCCCCAGCTTGCGGTCTCCGCGTGGATCCGGTCGCGGGCGGTGCGAAAGCACGTGTGGACTGCCTCGGCGATGGTTCAGGCCCTCACCGTTGGCGGCATGCTGCTTGCCGTTCTTTTTCTCTCCGGGACTGGGGCAGGCATTGCAATCGCGGCAATGGTGGCCGTCTTCAGTCTGGCAAGCGGCGTGGCATCGGTGAGCTTCAAGGACGTGATGGCAAAGACGATTCCCAAGGGCAAGCGGGGCCGGCTGCTGGGGACACGGGGAACGATCGGCGGCATACTCACGCTCGCGGCCGCCGTGGTGCTGTACGCAGGAATCGGCGGAACCGAAACCCGCACGCCGTACATCGCGCTGCTCGGCGCCGGGGTGGTGCTGTGGCTGCTTGCCGCAGCGGCGTTCGCCCGGACAGAGGAGCATCCCGGGGCCACCGAGGGTGGCAGGAACGCAATCGATGAGCTTCGTGAGGCAGGCGCGGCGCTGCGCGAGGACCGAAACCTGGCCAGATTCGTCGTCGAACGCATCCTGCTACTTGCCGTCCCCTTCCTCCAACCGTTCTACGTGGTCATCGCCCTGTCGGTTACCGGCGAGCGTATCGGCGGCCTCGCACTCTTCGTCGCGGCAAGCGGCCTGGCAAACGTGGTATCGAGCCCGTTCTGGGGCGCTCTCTCGGACCGGGACAGCCGACGGGTGATGACGCTTGCCGCCGGCCTCGGTGCAATCACCGGGGCGGCGGTCATCGGCGCGACCCTGCTGCCGGATGCGGCCCAGTCGAGTCTGCTCTATATGCCCGCCCTCTTTCTCAACGGCGTGGCACAGGGAGGCACCCGCCTGGGGCGAAAAACCTACCTCGTTGACTACGCCCCGGCCGAGAAACGGCCGCTCTACGTCGCGGTGGCGAACACCGTCGTCGGTGTCTTCACCGTCGGCGGGGCCGCGGTGGGCGCGCTTGCACAGGTCACCTCGGCGGAGCTTGCCGTGGCGGTGCTTGTTGCCGCGCTCCTTGTTGCCGCCGTTCTGCCGCGTCGGCTCGTGGCCACCACTACCACGTGAATGTCCGGGGGTCGGCTCCGGGGGCCGATCCCGGGAACGGCCTTCAGCGTTCTACGCGTGCGCTTCCCCCGCCGACGAGCTTTTCCACTTCCCGCAGGCTGGCAAACGAGGTGTCCCCCGGGGTAGTCATCGCAAGCGCGCCGTGGGCCGCGCCGTAGTTCACCGCCGCCTCAGCACCCTTCCCGGCGAGGAAGCCGTAGATCAGCCCCGATGCGAAGCTGTCCCCGCCGCCGACGCGATCGAGAATCTCGAGGCGGGGCCGGTGGATGGCTTCGTGGAAGGTGCCGTCGTAGTAGAGAATGGCGCCCCAGTCGTTGCTGCTGGCGGTATGCACATCACGCAGGGTCGTGGCGACGGCCTTGAAGTTGGGGAACTCCTTCACCACCTGCTCGATCATCCTCTTGAACTTCTCGCTCTCGATGCCCGTGACATCATCACCCATGCCCTCGACCTCGAAGCCGAGGGAGGCAGTGAAGTCCTCCTCGTTTCCGAGCATGACGTCGACGTACTTTGCAATCTCGCGGTTGACCTCCCGGCATTTCTCTCGGCCGCCGCGGTTCTTCCAGAGCGAGGCGCGGTAGTTGAGGTCATAGCTGATCACCGTCCCGTTCTCGTGGGCAGCCTTCATGGCGTCGATGAGCACATCGGGTGCGGTATCGGAGAGGGCCGCGTAGATTCCGCCGGTGTGAAACCAGCGCACCCCCTCCTCGCCGAAGAGACGGTTCCAGTCGATATCACCGCGCTTGAGCCGGCTCGTGGCGGAGTTCGCCCGATCGGCGACACCCAGGGCGCCGCGCACGCCGAAGCCACGCTCGGTGAAATTGAGACCTACCCGGCAGTCGGCGCCGATGCCGTCGAACGGCATCCATTTGATATGGGACGTATCGACCCCGCCCTGGAGAATGAAGTCCTCGAGGAGCAGACCGACATCGTTCTCCGGGATGGCGGTAACGACCGTGGTATCGAGTCCGAAGCACTTCCGCAGTGCCCGGATGACGTTGTACTCACCGCCGCCCTCCCAGACACGGAACTGCCGCGCAGCCTTTACTCGCTCGTCGCCGGGGTCGAGCCTGAGCATGATCTCTCCGAGAGAAACCGCGTCCCATCTGCACGCCGACTTCGACCTGATCTCCAGTTCAGCCATGAATACTGCTCCTCGATGTTGATGGTATGCACCGACCCGCCGGGCGGATCGATGCTAGCTTAAACCGGCCCCATGCCGGTGTCAAGAAAACCGATGTCCCGCTATAATCGGGCAGAGAGGCTTCCCCATGAATACACGAGTCATAGTTTTTGCCACCAGCTTTCTGGACGAGCTCATCACGCATCCGCCCGAAGAGGGGATGGGGACCGACATCCTCAGCTCGCTCGAGGCGGATACGGGCGTCCGCATCGACTACCGCTGCGAGCGTGATCCCGCGGAACCGCTCACGCCGGCGGAGCTCGAGGGCGCCACGGCGGTTATCGCCGACCTCGAGCACTACGACGCCGGGCTCCTCGGCACAGTCGGCGTCGGAGCCGGCGGCACCCTCGGCCTCATTGCGCGCTATGGCATCGGCTACGACTCGGTCGACGTAGCCGCCGCCACTGCGAACGGGGTTGTCGTCTCGAACACCCCCGGCGCAAACGCGCGACCCACCGCGGAGTGGGCCGTCGCCACCATTCTCGACATCGCGGGACGGCGCATTCCTCACTACCGCACCGCGAGCCGCGGCAGACCGAAACAGGGACCGAGCCGCCTCGACGTCACCGGGCGGACCCTCGGTGTCGTCGGGACCGGCAGCATCGGCAAGCATGTCGTGGAGCTTCTCTCCGGCTTCGGGATGAACGTCCTCGCAACCGATCCCTATCCCGACGAAGAGTGGGCCCGCGAGCACGATGTCACCTATGTCTCACTCGAGGAGCTCTGCTCGAGGGCCCAGTTCATAACCCTTCATGCGGCGGTCAAGAAGCAGCTCATCGGCCGGGCCGAGCTCGACCTCATGAGCCCGACCACCGTGCTCGCAAACTGCGCGCGAGGGCAACTCGTGGACGAAGAGGCTGCATACCGCGCCGTCATGGATGGCGAGCTCTGGGGCTACGGTCTCGACGAGATATGGACCAGGGATGATCTCGAGCTCGACGGGCTGAACATCGCAGTCAGCCCCCACGTCGGCTCGGATAGCGACTCGGGCAAGGCAAACATGCAGGCCGCAAGCGCCCGGGCCGTCTCGGACTATGTGCGCGGCGGACGACCGGAATCAGTCGTCAACCCGGAGGTTCTCAGTTGAGTGATCCGATGAAGAGTGCCGGCGAACGGGTGCGATGGGGCATCATCGGCTGCGGGGATGTGACCGAGAAGAAGAGCGGTCCCGGTTTTCAGAAAGCGGCGGGGTCCGAGCTCGTCGCGGTGATGCGGCGAAACGGCGACCTCGCCCGCGACTATGCCGAGCGCCACGGTGTGCCACGCTGGTACGATGACGCCGCGGCACTCATCGCCGACCCGGAGGTTGATGCGGTTTACGTTGCAACGCCGCCGTCATCACATCTCGAGTACACGCGCATGGCTGCCGAGGCCGGTAAGCCGGTGTACGTGGAGAAGCCGATAGCACTCGATGCCGCGGAGGCCGAGGCGATGGTGAACGCCTGTGAGGCCGCCGGTGTCGGTTTGTATGTCGCGTACTACCGCCGTGGGCTCCCGCGCTTCCGCCGTATCATGGAGCTTGTTGGCGAGGCCCGGATAGGCCAGGTGCGCACCGTATCCACCCAGCTGTGGCGCCCGGCCGTCGAGCCCGGCACCGACGGCTGGCGGGTGGACCCCTCCGTTGCCGGCGCAGGTTACTTTGCCGACCTCGCAAGTCACACCCTCGATTTTCTGGACTTCCTGCTCGGCCCCGTAACGCAGGCGCAGGGCTTCGCGGCGAATCAGGCCGGCCTCTACGACGCGGAAGACGCGGTGTCTGCTGACTTTCGCTACGAGTCCGGCGTGCTCGGAACCGGCCTGTGGTGCTTCACCACCGGCACCTCCCGGGATATGACCGAGGTCGTGGGGAGTGAGGGGGCCGTACGCTTCTCGTCGTTCACCACCGACCCCATCGAGCTCGAAACCGCTGCAGGGGTCCAGACGATCGCCGTCGACAATCCCGAGCACGTACAGCAGCCGCTCATTCAAATGGTCACCGATGAGCTTCGCGGCCGCGGCCGCAGCCCGAGCACCGGACGTTCCGCCCTGCGCACCGCCCGCGTGATGGACACGATCCTTAGCGACTACTACCGGCCCGGCTGAGTGAGCCGCGACACCGTCGGCCGGGGCGCCGCCCGCCCTACGCCTTCTCAATCCCCAGAAGCCCGATGTGCTTGTCGAAGTGCGCCTCGAGGAGCTCGTAATACACCTCCTCGTTCTCGTGGAGAAAACTGAAAAGGGGGGCTCGCACTTGCGGGTCATTCAGCAGACCGCCGTAGGAGATATGCAGGAACTGCCGCCAGTTCGGGTCCTCGAGATATGAGGGGAGCTCCTCGTCGGAGACGTCTTCGAGGGGCCGCACGCCGCTCACATCGGCGGTGATATGATAGTTCTTTAGAGCCTCGGGGTAGTACTCGTAGGTCTTCTGATGGATGAGGCGGTAGAGCTCCGGCCGGCGCATGGCGACGGCCCGCAACGCCTCGAGCCAACTCGTGCCCGAGGTTTTCAGGTGCAGACGTCCGCTGGTGCGGTGCCCGATTGACGGGTACACGGCGAACTTGTCGCTCCCGGAATGCACCGAGATCTTGTAACCGCCGAACTCGTCGGCGATGGCGCAGTGCACCGCGAACTGCCGATCGAACTCATCGACGTCACCAATGTAATCTATGGCTTTCTGGAAGTCTCCGATGAAGCGGGGTGCGAGGCTGTTCACCGTGACGCCCCGAACCTGCAGCTCGCGCGCTATGAAGAGGTGGTGCTCGGGTAGCGTCGGCGTGGTGGTCTCGTCTACACTGATTTCGAGGTCGTAAGCATCACCGGTCTTCTCCTTGAGGTGGTTGTTCACCTTCTCGGCAAAGTCGAGGGCAGCGCCGTAGAGCAACGCGCATCGCGCCAGCTCGACCCGGTCGAGAGTCAGCGTCGCGTCGCCGGCCTTGTAGTTTATATCAAGATAGTCAGCCTCGAACCGTGCGCGCAGCCTCGCGTCAAGAGCCCCGAAGCCTGCGGCGAGATCGGCCTCCGACCATTCGGCCACCTCGGGCCGGAGCACTTCGGTGAGGTCGAGCGTTATCATCGGCATGTTCTCGCCGAGGGCGGTGTCGATGGCCTCGATTGTCTTCATGTGATCGGCGTCCGCCCCGAACCCCTCCTCGTAGCCTTCCTGGAAGACCGCGAAACTCGCGTCCGCAACCACGTCGGCAAAGCTGCGGCCGGTGTAGTCGAGCTCGCGAAGGCTCTGCTGCGCGAGCACCGGATAACAGCGGTACTTGCGCGCGGCCCGGATGTGCCCGGCGCTCGCTACGCCGAGTCGGTCCCCCATCCCGATCGTCGTGCGCTCCTCACGAAGCGATACCGGTTTCGCAAAGGGAAAGAGCTCCCACAGATGCCGCACCGCGGCGGCGGACATTTCCACGCGACGCGCGAGTACGCCCTCCGTACCGGTCGCCTGGAGGTCCCCGAAGGGCGTCGATGCCGCCGACGAGCCGAACGCATAGAGCGCCTTGTCCCCGGCCGTCCGCGCAATGCAGTACAGCACGCCCGCAGCGTGGTAGAGGGAGCGGCGATAGATGCCGGCCTCCATGCCGCCGAGCAACGGCGGCGCATGTTTCTTTATGCTATCGAGCATTTCCTGGTCGAGCTCGAGTAGCCCTTCGTCCCTGACGAGTTCTGCAAGTTCCTTCATTCATTTACCTCGATTCCAAAAAAATCACGGGCGTTGTTCCAGGAAATGTCCCGGACCATTTCACCGAGCAGGTCCATGTCGGCCGGCGCTTCCCCCCGCTCGACCCAGCCGCCGATGATGTTGCAGAGGATGCGACGGAAATACTCGTGGCGCGGAAAGGAGAGGAAGCTCCGTGAGTCGGTGAGCATCCCCACGAAGCGCCGCAGCAGGCTCATATTCGCCACCGCCGTGAGGTGCTCCTCCATGCCCTGCTTCTGGTCGTTGAACCACCACGCGGAGCCGAACTGTATCTTGCCCGGGACACTGCCGTCCTGGAAGTTGCCGATCATGGAGGCAATCATCGCGTTATCGCGCGGGTTGAGGATGTAGAGGATGGTCCTCGGGAGCTCATCGGTGACGTCGAGAGCGTTGAGAAGCCGCGAAAGCGGCTTCGCCATGGGCTCATCGGCCATCGAATCGAAACCCGTGTCCGGACCGAGCTGCTGGAAGAAACGGGTATTGTTATTGCGAAGCGCCCCCAGGTGCAGTTGAAACACCCAGCCGCGCCGCGCGTACTCACGCCCGAGAAACAGAAGCACCGCCGTCATGAACGCGTCGAGCTCGGCCCGGGAAACCGAGCGGCCGTCACGCAGCTTGTCGAAGACGGCCGGGGCCCTCGATTCCGCGTCCGGTTCGAACACCGCCGTCTCGAGGGCGTGGTCTGCGAGGCGGCAACCGCGCGCATGGAAGAACTCGATACGCGAGCGGAGCGCCGCGCATAGATCGTCGTAGCTCCGTATGGACGTACCCGCCGCCTGCTCGAGACGGTCCAGGTACTCGTTGTAGCGAGCCGGGTCCTCCGCGTGAAACGCCTTGTCCGGGCGGAACGCCGGCCGGACCGTGACGTTTGCCGTCGGATCGGAGGCGATGCGCTCGTGGTGCGCGAGGTCGTCCAACGGGTCGTCGGTGGTGCAAACCACCTTCACGCTCATCTGCTCCATGATGCCCCTGGCCGAGAACGCGGGCTGTGCAAGCAGCTCCCCGGTGCGCTTCCAGACCGTTTCGGCGGTATCAGGGCCGAGGACCACGTCGTCTATCC
>JAAAOH010000138.1 GCA_009908925.1 Spirochaetota bacterium
CTTCGAAACCTTCAAGCAGGCCTCCGAGGAGGCGGGCTGGGAAGTCTCACACGAGGCGTTTCTCGCGAGCATGGGACTTCCCCGCAGAAACATTCCGCCAAAGCTCGCCGAGGTACTCGGTGCTACGTTTCCCGCAACGCGGGTGCTCGATCGCTCCTACGAGCTCCTCGAGTCCGCCGTCGAACGGCACGGCCCGCCGTTGAAAGGCGGCGTCGACGAAATCCTCGACGCCCTCGGCGAGCGGCGTATCCCGGCAATCGTCGCCACATCGACCGACGCCGCCACCGCTCGCGCATACCTCGACACCACCGGCCTCCTGCAGCGTTTTGTCGGTGTGGTCGGCGGCGATGAGATCGAGAGAGGGAAACCCGACCCGGACATATTTCTGCACGCCGCCGAGAAGCTCGAGACGCCTCCCGATCGGGTGATCGTCTTCGAGGATTCGATGAACGGCGTGCGCGCGGGCGCCGCGGCCGGCATGCGGGTCATAATGATCCCGGATTTTATCGAACCTTCCGCCGAGATCCGCGCCATGGCATTCGCCGTCGTGCTGTCTCTGCATGACGCGGCGACGCAGCTCGATACCCTGCTCGCATAGACGGAGCATTGCGGTGAATCGTTTCATGCATTCTGCCCGAACCGGGCGCGCCGTCCGCGAGCCCGTAGATATCACCTTCTACGCCGTGAACGGCTTCCTCGCCCTCATGAACGTGATCCTTGCCGTCGTCGGCGCGGCAGCGACGACGGGCGGGACGGCACGGCACCTCGCCGTCGCCGTGGCCTTTTCGGCGGCCTGCGCACTTCCGACGCTTCTGTCGGCGCTCGAGGATCGCGTCGCCGGACGCTTCCCGCACGGGCGCGCAGCGCGGGTCATGCGGTTCGTTCGGACCTTCTACGTCCACGCATTCTACGGGCCCTATTTCGCAGACGTGATTCTTCTCTCTCAGGGGGTGTGGGGACCGCTCTCGCTCGACTGGCTGTTCGCGGGGATCGAGGAGGCGGCGTTCGGGTTTCAACCGGCCCTGGCATTCTCGCGGGCGCTCTCCAACCTTCCGTGGGTGAACGAGATCTTCTTCTTCGGGTATTTCTCCTACTATCTCATCCTGACCACCGGTTTCTGGATTATGTTCCTTCATGGGCAGGACGAGGCGGCGCAGCGCGCGGTCTTCATCACGATCACCGCATTTGCCCTGCTCTATGTCTGGTACGTGTTTTTTCCCGTGCAGGGGCCGAAGTACTTCTTCGAGAGCCTCAATACGAGCTGGTACGGCGAGTTCGAGGGGTACGTGTTCGTGCCCCTCATGCGCGCAATATTCAACCGGATGACGCTTGCGGGGGCGGCCTTCCCGTCATCACACGTCGCGATCGGCCTCATCGCGGTTCTGCTTCTGCGCCCCCACCTACCGCGGCTGTTCCGTCTCTACCTCGCGGTTTTCGTACTGCTGTGCGTGTCGACCGTGTATATCTACGCCCACTATGTGGTGGACGTCGTGGCGGGGCTCGCGGTTGTGCCTGTGCTTCTGTGGGTCGCAAAACGGCTCTATCGACGCGTACAGTGAATCGAAAAAACGGCGGCGCCCCGGATGGGACGGCCGCCGTTCATGGCTTCCAGTCGTGCTGCTTCGCCCTACTCGCCCTTGATACCCTCGCTCGGGGTGGCAATGATCGGGTTGAGGAAGGGCATGAGCTCGCGGAGGCGGGCGCCCACATCCTCGATGATGTGCTTCTCGTTCTTCGCGCGAAGCTCGAGGAACTTCTTGCCGCCGGTCTCGTTTTCCTTGACCCAGCCGTCCGCGAACGTGCCATCCTGGATCTCCGCGAGAATCTTCTTCATCTCCGCACGGGTCTGGTCGTTGATGACACGGGGACCGGAAACGTAATCGCCGTACTCCGCGGTGTTGCTGACCGAGTAGCGCATGTAGTTCAGGCCGCCACGGTACATGAGGTCGACGATGAGCTTGAGCTCGTGCATGCACTCGAAGTATGCGATCTCGGGCTGGTACCCGGCTTCCACGAGGGTTTCGAAGGCGGTGGTAACGAGGCTCGATACGCCGCCGCAGAGAACCACCTGCTCACCAAAGAGATCCGTTTCGGTCTCTTCGGCAAAGGTCGTCTCGAGAACGCCCGCCCGGGTAGCACCGAGCGCCGCGGCGTAGGAAAGCGAGAGCTCCTTTGCCTGGCCGGTTGCATCCTGTTCGATGGCAATGAGTGCCGGCACGCCGCCACCTTCCTCGTACGTCTCGCGCACACGGTGACCGGGGCCCTTGGGCGCGACCATGGCGATGTCGACAGTCTTGGGGGGCTTGATGGTGCCGTAGCGGATGTTGAATCCGTGGGCAAACATGATCATCTGCCCGTCGCGCAGATTCGGCGCAATGAACTCATCATACACCGCGGGGGCGCGCGTGTCGGGAACGAGGACCATCATGACATCGGCCCACTTCACCGCCTCGTCGATCGGGAGCACCTTGAGGCCCTTCTCCTCGGCGCGCTTCGCGCTCTTGCTCCCGGGCCGGAGCCCGACACGTACCTCGACACCGCTGTCCTGGTGATTCAACGCGTGCGCGTGCCCTTGAGAACCGAATCCGATGACTGCAAGACGCTTTTTATGCATCAACTCCGGGTTCACATCTCGGTCGTAGTAGACCTTTGCCTGTGCCATACACTCCTCCTAAAGGAATAAAAGAATCGCGGGTCCGCAAACCAAATCTTCGAAGCGGAAACACTTGAAGAGAGACGATGACGACATAGGCGGGCTTTGTCAATATTCTTTCACCAAGACGCGAGTATTCTTGCATTTTCCGCCCGTTTCTGCATGCAGAACCCGATGTGCGCAGGTTTTTGTTGTTGACAGGCGGGTACTCTGCTATCATCAACCCACCATCATGAGACACTCAACCTCGAGGTCAGACGCCGAGCGCCTCGATCGGGATGATCCCCTGAAGAGCCTGCGGGGTCGGTTCGATCTCCCGGCCGGTGTGGTGTATCTCGACGGTAATTCCCTCGGCGCCCTTCCGAAAAATGTGGCCGAACGGGTATATCGGGTCGTCACCGAGGAGTGGGGCCGCGATCTCATTACGAGCTGGAATCTCCACGGCTGGATGGAACTCCCCTCCCGCGTCGGCGGGCGCATCGCTCCGCTCATCGGGGCGACCACCGGGGAGGTCGTCTGCGCCGACTCCACGTCGATTAACGTCTTCAAGCTGCTCGCAGCAGCCCTGAAACTCAATCCAGATCGCAGCACAATCCTCTCCGACAGTGGAAACTTCCCGACCGACCTCTATATGGCCCAGGGGCTCGGCGAGCTCATTGGAGGCGCGAGGCGCCTTCGGGTCGTGGACGAAGAAACGCTCGTCGATTCAATCGATGAGAACACCGCCGTAGTCATGGCCACCCACGTGAACTACCGCACCGGCCGCCGCCACGACATGCAGGCGGTAACCCGGCGCGCGCACGAGCTCGGCGCGCTCATGTTATGGGATCTCGCCCACAGTGCGGGTGCCATGCCGATCGAGCTCGATGCGGTCCGCGCGGACTTCGCCGTCGGCTGCGGCTACAAGTATCTGAACGGCGGCCCCGGCGCGCCGGCGTTTCTCTACGTCGCCGAGCGACACCTCGACTCGGTGCGGCCGCCGCTGTCGGGCTGGCTCGGCCATGAGGCCCCCTTTGCCTTCGACCTCGAGTATCGACCGGCCTCAGGTATCGAGCGAAACCGGGTCGGGACGCCGGCCATTCTCAACATGGCGGCGCTCGATGCCGCCCTCGACGTCTTCGACGGCGTCGACATGAAGCAGGTCCGGGAGAAGTCGGTGGCGCTGGCGGAATACTTCATCGAGCTCGTAGAGGAGCGCTGCGGCGAGTTCAGTGTGGAGCTCGTGAGCCCCCGCAACGCGTCGGCACGCGGGAGCCAGGTTTCCTTCCGCCATCCGCAGGCGTATGCAGTCATGCAGGCGCTCATCGAGCGGGGCTTCATCGGAGACTTTCGGGCGCCGGATGTGCTGCGCTTCGGCTTCGCGCCTCTGTACGTGCGTTACGTGGATGCGTGGGACACGGCCGCCGCGCTGCGGGACATTCTGGAGACGGGGGCCTGGGACCAGGAGAAATTCAGGGTGAAATCCAGGGTCACATGATGGCATGGAAGAGCGCCTGCGGGTGCAGCACGCGGCCGTTCAACGCGCGGTCGGGCGGTGCACGGTGTCACGCCGCGCGGTCCGGCGCGTATTGCGTCGCATTTTTTCACTCAGCTATTGTGAAGCTACGCCGAAATAGATATATTCTGATTGAAATTGATCGTGCGCGTGGCTTTTTCCTTTTGACATACTCGGCACCACCGAACGCGAACATACCATCGGCCAATTCTCCATAGCGGGAGGTCACAACCGTTATCATGAAACGTATATCGTCAGGACTTGTTGGGGCGGGCGTTCTGTTCTTCGCGGGCGCGCTCGCGGGCTGCGGAGGAGCATCCGGGCCTGCAGCATCGGAAGAGACCCAGTCTGTGCCCGTTCGGGTCGAGAGGGTACAACCGCAGTCGTTCGTGGAGTACGGCGAGTACTACGGAGAGATCCGGGCGGTCAGGGAAGCACGGCTGGTCTCGGTAACGGGTGGTCGGGTCACCGAGATCAACGCCTCGGTCGGCGACACCGTTGAGACCGGCCAATCGCTTGCCCGTGTCGATGCCGAGCAGGCAGTCAGCCGCTATGAGACCGCGCGACTGAGCGAGCGAATCTCGCGCGAGGCCTACGAGCGGGAGCAGCGCTTTCTCGAGGTGGGGAACTCCTCCCCCGTGGCCGTAGACAACGCCCACCTTGCCTGGCTGGACGCGCGAAGCCGCCTTCTCGACGCCGAGAAGGCCCGCGACGGCGCCCTCGCCATCTCACCGCTCGACGGTACAGTGGTCGCAAAGCATATCGATCTCTACGACGAGCTCGCTCCCGGCGCGCCGACCTTCACGGTGGCGGATACCTCCCGGATGAAAATCACCGTCGGGGTGCCGGAGTCGGATATGGCGGCGATCCGCGAGCTCGGGAGTGCCGAGGTGCGGCTCAGCAGCATACCCGGCCGTGTATGGACGGGTCGCCCGGCCAGCGTCTCAAGGAAGCGCTCGGAGCGTAGCCTCACCTTCGAGGTGGAGATCCTCGTCGACAACCCCGACGGCGCGCTTCTCTCCGGCTCAACCGCCAATGTGCGCCTGGCCCTGCGTGAGATGCCCGATGAAGTCGTCGTTCCCTCTCACGTCGTCCAGACCCGCGGGACGGAGAGTTTCGTGATGATCGCAAACTCGACAACCGCACGCCGCGTACCGGTGACCATCGGCCCGTCGAGTGACACCCACACGGTGATCACATCGGGCCTCGAGCCGGGCAACGAGCTGATCACTGAGGGAATCAACCAGGTCGGCGACGGCTCTACCGTTCGCATCGTCGAGTAAGAGGACAACCCGCAATGGTAGAACTGTTCATCAAGAAACATATGGCGGTGTTCGCCCTCGCCGTTCTGATCATCATTATGGGCATCGTGGCGTACGCCCAGCTCCCGCGAGAGTCGACCCCGGAGATCGAGCAACCCTACATCTTCATAAACACAACCTACGTCGGTGTGTCCGCGCGGGACATCGAGAGCCTGGTGTTCACCTCCGACGTGGACGTGGAGACGGCGCTGCGGCGGGTGAAGGACCGCGTCGACCTGGCATCGCCCGGCCTCCCTGACGGGGCGGATGAGCCGGCGGTGCGCGAGTTCAGCGTTTCGGACTGGCCCTTCTTTCAGGTGGTTCTCTCCCATTCCGAGGGAGTGGAGCTCATCGATGCATCGGCCGAGCGCTTCAGAGAGGATCTCGAGGGCATCTCCGGTGTGCTCGAAGTCGATATCGCGGGCAACCCCGAGAAAGAGGTCCTCATCGAGGTCGATCCCGTACGCCTGAGAAGCTACGGCTTCTCCGTCGACGACGTGATCGGCGCGGTGCAGAGCGAGAACACCTCCATTCCCGGCGGACGGCTGATGAATCCCGAGCGGAACTTCGGTCTTTCGGTCACCGGCGAGATCGAGGACCCGCGCGAGTTCCGCGATATCTTCGTGAACGCCAACGGGGTGAACGTTCCGCTCGAAGAAGTCGCCCGGGTGAGCTTCGGCAACAGCGAGCCGGAGACCTACTCGCGACTCAACGGCACGCCGGCCATCACGCTTTCGATCAAGAAGCGTATCGGGGCGAACATTCTCGACATGGCGGATACGGTCCGGGCGCAGATCGACACGCTCGAGCCCACTCTTCCGCCGGGAACGGAGGTGGTCGTCACCTACGACGAGTCACGCTACATCCGGGACATGATTGCGGACCTCGAGAACAACATGTTCAGCGGCTTCATGCTGGTGCTGCTGGTAACGGTTTTCTTCCTCGGGCGACGAAACTCCCTCTTCGTCTCCCTTGCCATCCCGTTTTCGATGCTGTTGTCGTTTTTCGTGCTGCAGATGCTCGGCATCACCCTCAACATGATCGTGCTCTTCAGTCTGATTCTCGCCCTCGGCATGCTCGTCGACAACGGAATCGTCATAGTCGAGAACATCTTCCGTCATGCCACGATGGGGAAGAACCGCGTGCAGGCTGCCATTGACGGGTCGAAGGAGGTCGCCGGGCCGATTGCCGCGTCCACCATCACCACCTGTCTTGCTTTTTTCCCGATCATCTTCATGCCGGGGATCATGGGCGATATCATGTCCTTCCTCCCCAAGACCGTCATCGTGGTTCTCGCGAGCTCGCTTCTGGTAGCCGTGGCGATAAACCCCGTCTTCTGCGCCAACTTCATGAACGTTTCGGACAGCGCGCGCAAAAAGATGAACGAGGGCAGCGGCACCTTCTCGCGTTTCCGCGACTGGTACGGGCGCTTCCTCTACAAGGCGACATCCCGCCCCTGGACAACCATCGGCGCCGTGTCAGGCGTGGTCCTCCTCGGTATCGTGCTCTTCGGGATGTTCGGAAAGGACCCCCTGTTCTTCCCTTACCTCGACCCCGAGCGGGCCCGTGTCCACATCGAAGCGCCGCAGGGCACACCGCTCGATCGCACCAATGAGGTCGCCCGGCGGCTCGAATCGGTCGTGGAGAGCACACCTGCATCACTCGACAGCTACGAAACCATCGCCGGGCGCTCCGGCGGCGATACCGAGACGCATCTCGCCTCCATCAATCTGACCTACGCGCCCTTCAACGAGCGCGAGATTCGCGGCTCGACCGCGCTGGCCTCACTCCGCGACCGGGTCAGGAGCATTACCGGCGCCGTGGTGAAGATCGAGGAAGGGGACAGTGGCCCGCCGACCGGAGACGACGTGTCGTTCGAGGTCCGCGGAGAGGACTACCAGGTCATAGGAGACATCAGCGAGTCCGTGCTCGAGATTCTGCGAGACTATCCCGAGCTCAAGGACATCGACTCCGATTACGAGGCGTCGAGGCCGGAGTATCGAGTGGCCATCGACCGCGGCAAGGCAGCCTACTACGGGCTCTCAACCCGGGAGATCGCCTCGACTATCCGCACCGCCATAAACGGGAGCACCATCGGCAACTACCGCGAGGGCGAAGACGAGTATGATATCGTCCTGCGCTACACGGAGGATACCCGTGACTCCCTGCACATGCTGCAGAACCTCGAAGTGGTCGCCCACGACGGAAGCCGGGTGCCCCTGAGCGCCGTCTCCGAGATCTCGCCCCGCTCATCGCTCGGCGTGGTCAAGCGGCGAAATCTCAACCGGGCAGTGAACGTCTGGGCCAACTTCGAGGAAACCGCCGCGAACCGACAGGAGGTCCTTGCAGAGATCAACACCCGCGTGGACGAAATGAAGGCCGGGCTGCCGGAGGGCTACGGCATCGGCGCCGGCGCCGGGTTCGATGTACGATCGGAGTCCACCACGTTTCTCCTGCAGGCCTTCGTGGTGGCGCTCTTTCTGATATTCGTCGTGCTCATCGCCCAGTTCAACTCGGTGGCGGATCCCTTCGTCATCCTCTTCAGCGTCTTCCTGTCCATCGGTGGTGTGTTATGGGGCTTTCTCATCACCGGGCAGGCCTTCGTCATCATCATGTCAGGTATCGGCTGTATCGCGCTCGCGGGTGTCGTGGTGAACAACTGCATCGTGCTGGTCGACTACACCCATCGCCTCATCCGGGACGGCATGCCCTGGGGCGAGGCGCTCATCGAGGCGGGCCGCACCCGTCTGCGCCCGGTGCTGCTGACCGCGCTTACGACCGTGCTCGCGCTCATTCCCATGGCGATCGGCGTCAGCTTCGACGTGCACAGCTTCTCGATTCAGGTCGGCTCGGAGTCGGCGGAGTACTGGAAGGCGTTCGCGCTGACAATGCTCTTCGGGCTCACCTTCGCGACGGTGATGACGCTGGTGGTGGTGCCCTCGCTTCTGACGATAAAGTACCGCTTCCTCGACCGACGCCGCGATCACGTCATGGTGCAGTAGCCGCCGCGCCGGTTAGCGGGCGGCCGCCTGCGCCCGCCGGGCCAATCAGCCGGCCGCCGCCTCCGTCCGCCGGGCCTCCTCGTCCATCATGATGCCGAGAATGGTGCGGTCGGTCTCGACCATGCCGGGCTTACTCAGTCTGCCAAGGTTGCGGACGGTCTGCTCGACCTCGTCGGAGACTATTCCCTCCGAGCCCGGCACGCGGCGGTCTGCCTCCGCGAGCATCGCAGCCTGCACCGCAGAGCCTGCTCCCGTTGCAACCTTGAGGGCGCAGCTCGCCTTCGCGCCGTCGCAGGCTATGCCGGCCAGATCCTCGATGACATTCGTCACGGCGCTCGCCATCTGATCGGCATGGCCGCCGCGCAGGTGGACAACCCCGGCCGCGGCGCCCGCCCCCGCCGCCACGGCGGTTCCACAGAGCGCCGACAGGCGGCCGGTGTGGGCCTTGATATACGCGGTCACGATATGGGCGATCGACACCGCCTCGAGCATCAACCGGTCCCTGGAGCGAAGCTGCCGGGCTGCCGCCGCAACAACGTTCGTGGCCACGATTCCGTGGTTACCGCTTCCCGATGAGCTCATAGCCGGCAACGGCGCGCCGTCCATGCGTGCATCGGAGGCCGCCGCTGCAATCTTTCGCGCCGCAGTGATAAGGTCGTCCGACATGATCCCCGCCTCGACTGCTTCCGCGATGCTCGCGCCGACCCCGAGACCGGTCGCATGCTCGAGGCCGTAATCGGCGAGAGCCGTATTGTACTCGACGCCCTGACGCACCAGCTCCTCCGCCTCGGGCGTCAACTCCACGGCCATTTGCATGAGCGAGGCGAAGGACTGCTCGCGCAGCCACTGCTCGAGCTCCGCCACCGGGTCGCCGCCGCCACCGGAGTCAGGCAGAAGGGGGTGCTCGGTAACCGACTCCCCGTTCCGTCGCAGCTCGACCACACGGTCGTGCAGACCTCCGACAGTCGCCTCGACCGTCCCCGCTTCCGTGTGAATCTCGGTCCGGATGTAGAGCTCGGACCGGTCCTTATCAAGATGCGTCTGCACCCGACCTTCGGAAAGGAGAACGTCCGCGCGCGCAAGCTCCGCTTCGCCCACCGAGGTGAGCGTCTGCAGCTTGCGGGAGGCGTCGCCCCCGACGGCCCCCATAGCGGAGGCGAGCTCGATGCCGCATCTTCCCCCGCTTCCCGGTATGAGCACGCCCATGGCGTTCTTGTAGATGTTGGGGTCGAGCGTGAGCTCGATCGCGGTGATTTTTTCATCCTCGAGGAGGGTGGCCGCGGCCGCGGCCGAGAGGGCGATGGCGGCCGGCTCCGTACAACCGAGCGCGGGCGCGGTCACGGTGCTCAGAATATCATACGATGAGTACACAGATGCCTCCGTTTTCTGCTGATTTCCTCATCTATTCTGGCACGAGTCGCTGAAATCGTCAAAGAAATCCGGAAATGGTGCGCGGGGCGTCAGCCGTCCCGGCAGACCTCGGCGGCACCGTAGAGAGCGGCCTTCGAGTTCATCATCACGTGTACCGGAAACTTCGAGACGATGCGCTCGAAACGTCCCTTCTCTCTGAAGCGCTCCATGAAGAACGGCTCACGCAGGACCGAGAGCATCCGCGGCGGGAGACCACCGCCGAGGTAGACGCCGCCGAGAGAGAGCACCTTGAGCGCCATGTTCCCCGCCTCCGCGGCGAGAATGCGGGCAAAGAGGCGGGCGGTTTCTACACAGATCTCCGCCGGTTCCTCCGTTCCGAAGGCACGCTCGAAGATGGCGCGGGTGGGCTGATCAGCCTCGCTAACCGCCTGATCGACCTCGGCAGGCGCGTGCACCCTGCCGGTGTCCCGCAGGAACCGGTAGAGATAGGCCATACCGGTTCCCGAGCACACGTACTCGTAACTGACATGGCCGACCTTTGGCTGCATATAGGCGAGGAGCTCCATCTGCTCTGCGTCGAGCGGTGCAAAATCGGCGTGCCCGCCCTCCGAGGGATAGGCATGGTAGCCGTCCCGGTGCCAGACGAGATAGGCCTCGCCGAGGCCGGTACCCGGGGCGACCACGGCGATCGGTCCTGTCTCGACCGGCTCGCCGGTGTTCAGCGTCTGAAGGTCTTCCCCGCCGAGCACCGGCACCGACTTCGCAATGGCAACGAGGTCGTTCACCAGCGTAACCTGCTCGAGGCCCAGGCGCTCGGCGAGTCGTGTCTCGCTTATGCGCCAGGGCAGGTTCGTTATGTGGGCCTCCCCCTCGACTACCGGCCCCGCGACTCCGAACGCAGCCCGACTCGGGCGCACATCGGTGTCGCGAAGGAACTCCTCGACGAGCTCCTCGAGGGTGTCGAAGCTGCCGCTCGGAAGGGTCCGCTCGTGGAGGGGGTCGCGTATGCCCGACTCCTCGGTGAAGAGGGCGAGGTTGGTCTTTGTGCCGCCGACATCGCCCGCGAGACAGGTGCTGCTGCGCGTACGCATCACGTCCCTCCGCCGGGGGCGCCAGGGTCCTGGACGGCGCCGGGGGCGCCTTCGCCCGGGACGTGCTTCTCCAGCTCGGCGAGCCACACCGCCGCCTCGCTGTCGCTCGGCGCGCGCCAGTCTCCCCGCGGCGAGAGCGACCCGCCGGAGCCCATCTTCGGGGCGTTCGGAACGCAACTTCGCTTGAACTGAGAGCGGAAGAAGCGGGCGAGAAAGATACCGAGCCAGTGCTTGATCTGCGCGAGGTCGTAGCTGTGGCGGTCCTCCTCGGTCATGCCCGGTGGCCAGCGGCCGGCGTCGACATCGGCCCAGGCGACGTAGGCCAGATAGGCGACCTTGCTCGGTCGGAAGCCGAACCGGGTTATGTAGTACAGGTGGAAATCCTGCAGCTCGTAGGGCCCGATCTTCTCTTCGGTGCTCTGCGCGGGGGCTTCACTCACCGCGCCGCCGGCGGGCACGAGCTCCGGCGATATTTCGGTGGAGAGGATCACCCGCAGAACCTCCGAGGTGGGCGCGTCGAACTGCCCGGAGTCAATGACCCACCGGATCAGGTGCTGAATCAGCGTTTTCGGGACCGAAGCGTTGACGTTGTAGTGCGACATGTGGTCGCCAACCCCGTAGGTGGCCCATCCGAGGGCGAGCTCGCTCAGATCGCCCGTGCCGACGACCAGCCCCCCGAGATGGTTCGCGAGGCGGAAGAGGTGGCTGGTCCGCTCTCCGGCCTGCACGTTCTCGAAGGTGACATCATACACTTCCTCTCCCTCGGCGAAGGGGTGGCCGATGTCGCGAAACATCTGCATGCATGAGGGGCGGATATCGATCTCCGCGGCGCTCACGCCGAGGGCACTCATGAGGGCATGGGCGCTCTCGCGCGTGCCGGAGCTCGTTGCGAACCCGGGCATCGTGTAGGCGTGAATTTT
>JAAAOH010000085.1 GCA_009908925.1 Spirochaetota bacterium
GAGCAGAATGTTGGTGTCAACGAACCGCATCGCGCTCGTGTACCTCGTTGCGAGAGAGCCGTAGGCCCGCGCTGAAACGGCGGTCGCGCCCGGCGAGCCGGCGGCGGATCGCCTTCTCCTCCGCCCGCAGGCGCTCGAACTCTGTCTCCGAGCCTGCGATCTCGTCAAGCGCGTCGCGAACGAGCGCGGAGACGGAGGTGTTCATGAGCGCAGCTCGTATGCGTGCCCTGTGATATACCTCATCACTTACAGATACTGTGACATTCTTCATAATCTCACAGTATTGCTAGATTCTCGGGCGCGTCAAGGGAAGCGGCGGGATTCACGTATTGGCGATCCATGCGGCTGTATCGATACGGTGATCAGGCTCTCGAAGTTTTTCGGAACAACGCCCGGATTCTGGACGAACATGCAGAGCCTGTACGCTAATAGATCGTACTGACGCCGTAATCCGCAAAGCGCTCGTCCGTCGTTGCCACCGGTGCTTTGTGTATGAAAGCCGTGGCAATAATAAACCGGTCCGCAGGGTCTTTGTGTATTCGTGGCAAACTCGCCGCCGTGAAGAGTGTTTGCGGTTCCAGAGGGAGTACGTCCACTCGATGGTGGTCCATGACGCGGCTCCACCAGTCCCGGGGCGGTAGGGGGAGTTCGAGTTTCCCGTCGCGATATTTGAGGGCGATCTCGAACGCACTGATTGCGGAAACTGCGACGATCGTCTCCGCATCGATCCGCTTCCGTGCATCAACCGTCAGCCGGTCCGATCCCGCCGCAAGCCACAGGAGAGCACACGTATCCAGGATGATCACTCTATCTCACCCCATTCATCCGGGGTCAAATCTTCGGTCGGATCGAACTTTACGGAGATGCGGGAAAGTACGGGATCAGTCTGAGTGCGAAGAGAAGGCTTTCGTGCCCGAAGCTCCGCTATCGGTGTTCCGTTACGGCTGATGATGTACACCTCACCGCGTTCCACTTCTTCCAGAATGCGGGAGAGATGCGTTTTCGCCTCATGGGTATTCACCGTTTTCATATCACTTAGTTTATATGACTAAGTCTTGGAAGTCAATGTCCGGCACGCATCGATCTGATCCAGGATAGGCATGTGCGGCTTTGCCCGCCATGGCTGGTACGAGAAGTGCCTTCACGACGAACGAGTCGTAATCCTTACGGCGGCCCATACCGCGCCCGTAACTGCTCACGCTTGTAGAGAACCTCGAAGCCGCCGTCGCGGGCGGTCAGCATGATGCGGGGGCTTTCCGCGACACAGGCAGATTGCAGGGGAAGATAGACCGTGTCGGAAGGGGCGGGTACCCAGGCGCTTGCGGAGGTGTCCCAGCGAAGCGGTTCGAGCCGCAGGGCATTGTCGCCGGGGTCGAGCCAGTAGGCGAGCACCGGGGGCTCCAGTGCCTGCCGGGTTCCGTCCTCGAGCTCGATGAGGACGTAGAGGCCCGTCTTCGGCGGCGTGCATTGGACACCGGCGTCCTCCCCCGGCGCGGGGGCCGGCGCCGTCGCGCAGGAGGCAAGCAGCAGCAGAACGACGACGGTCGTCAATGTGGCAGCGAATGGTGTCGTCCGCGTATGCATCACGATCATTCTATCACGACTACTCCTGGGACGGTATTGGCCGGGCGGACTATCATTCGTGCGCCGCTTCATGCTCTCCCGCTGCATCGGCTTTCGGCACCCATCCCAGCCACAGAACCAGAGTCATCAACAGCGGTACGAACGCCGCTGCAAAGAAGACCGCACCGACGCCCCCGACGGCGTAGGCGATGCCGCTGAGAAGTGGTCCGAGGGTCTGTCCGATGCGAATCGCCATCGCGTTTACCGCCATCGTCGCTCCGCGTAGCTCCATCGGCGCGCGCGAGGCGATCTGAGACTGCACCGTCGGAATCGTCAGGCCCTGAGCGACACCGTAGAGAAGCGTACCCGCAGGCACGAGCCACCATCGCGGCATGAGAGGTATCGTCACGAGCGCCGCAACGTAGATGCCGAAGGCGATGGTCAGGATCGCCCGTCCGCTCAAACGCTGCGCGATGGCGCCGTGCCGGCCGGCAGTGAGAGCTGTCGCAATCGAGGCTGTGGACATGATCGCACCGATCACGGGCGAGGGCAGTCCGAACCGGTTCGCGAGCAGAAAGGGCATATAGGCGAGATAGGCTCCGTAGAGCACGATGAAGACCAGTATGGCAACGACCGAGAGTGTGCCGATGCCGGTCCGCCACGCGTTCTCGATAACTGCGCGGATTCGCGAGAGCACCGTTCCGCTCGAATGTGGGCGCGGGGTCTCGAGCTTTGTCGCAACGAGCAGGGCGATGGGAAACGCCACCGCGGAGAGCAGGAAGGGGTACTGCCAGCCGACCGCGGCAAGCGCGCCGCCGACGAGAGGATACGAGGCGGTGCCGATGCTGAGCGCGCTCGCATTGTACCCCACCGCGGCCTCCCGGTCGTCGCCCGAGTACATATCACCCAGAATCGTGACACTCAGGCTCGTCAGAGACGCCGCGCCTACGCCCTGAAAGAAGCGCAGCACGAGCAGCAGCGGAAACGACTGCGTGAAGCCGCACGCCACCCCTGCGGCGCCGAAGATAAGCAGCGCGGGAACGACAATGCGCTTTCTGCCGAATCGATCGGAGAGGAACCCGAGCACCGGCGCGAGAAGAATCCCGGGTACGGTGAATACCGTGAGGAGAAGCCCCACCTGACGTGATGACAGCTCGAGTGCCCGCGCGATATCGGGGAAGGCGGGCGTGATGCTCGAGACGCCCATGACCCCCATGAGGGTAATGCCGAAGACGATGTAGAGGCGGTGATCTCGAAGGGGCGCGCGGCGGCGGTCCTCACTCATGCAGCTTCCACGGTAACAGCAACGGGCTTCCCCGTGCTATCCTCGCCCGGATGGATACGCTCTACATCTCTAAACCTCCTCTGTTCTCCTTCGAAGAGGCCATGCGATATACCACACGCGGGTTCGACGATCCGAGGTACGTCGTGGAAGAGGGCTGCATATCAACGGCCATCGCCTGTGGGGACGCCGAAGTCGCGGACCCCGGCGGCGTGCCGAGGAGCGTGCTCGCCCCCGAGGGCCCCGACGACGCGATAACCGTAATTCGCGTGGCCGACGCCGGGGAGGCCCTGGCAGTCGAGGTGCTTCGTGACGGCGCTGGAGATACCACCACCTCGGCCGGCGCCGCCCGCGTAGAACGGTACGTGCGCCGCTGGTTCGATCTCGATCGCGAAATCTCGGAGTGGGAGGCGCTCGTTCGCCGCGCCCCCGAGCCGGTTCGAAGCGCCTTTACCCGACTGCTCGGTTTCCGCCTTGTGGCGCTGCCGAGCCTCTTCGAGGCGCTTGCCTGGTGTGTGCTCGGGCAGCAGATACATCTCGGCTTTGCCTATCGCCTGAAGCGAAGGTTGAGCGAGCGCTACGCGGCCCGGGTGGATGTGGAGGGGAAAGGCCACTATCTGTTTCCCAAGCCGGCCGTGCTTGCCGCCGCCTCCCGGGAGGATCTGCGCGAGATGCAGCTTTCCTACCGCAAGGCGGACTACCTCATCGGGCTCGCGTCCCTCTTTCGTGACGGCGAGCTGTCGGAGGACGCTGTCGCCGGTCTCGGCGACACGCGCTCCATGATGCAGAGGCTCCGGCAGGTGCGGGGTATTGGAGAGTGGAGCGCCGCCTACGGGCTCCTCAAGGGCCTCGGCCGCCGCGACGCTGTGCCCTACGGGGATTCGGGGCTCGCGGCGGCGTACGCTCGGCTGTTCGACACAGCCGGCAAGCCCTCGCGGGGCGAGCTCGAGGACCTCTTCGCACTGTTTCCCGGATGGGAGGGCTATGCTGCCTTCTATCTGTGGCGGACGCTTCTGAACGTGGGAACGCCCGAGTGGGACTGATGGAGTACAGGGCCGGACGAGGGTCTCGTATCGCTTAGGAGCCCGTCGGACTTACCCAGTGATATTAAGAGGCCGTCGGACTTACCCCGTGATATGAGGGGCCCAAAGACCGTCAGAGGCCCGGCGTGGGGCACATTCGTGAGGTCAGGCGCTGCGGCTCCTCGTCAATAGGCCCCGATCGGCAGCATCACCCGCCGATCATCCCCGGTCTCGGTGGTCCGCCGCTACATAACCGCCACAGCCGTTTCATATTATGGATTTGATGATTCCGAACACCGGCTCGACGGTCTGTTTGCGTTTGCGGCCTCCCCACCTGCGGGTCGATCGCCCCCAGTGCCGGTTCGAGCTCATAGTGATCGGCGGGAGAAACCGCGACTCACCTCGATACGCTTCTTTCGCCGCTTCGGTGGCTTCTCCTGCAGCGCCTCTCCCCGCGAGATGTCTGTGGGAAGCCGTTGGCCGTCATCGTCGTCCCGTTCGTCCGCTGCTTCCGCCTCGGTGAGGAGTTCCGCGATATCGGCATCGAGCTGCTGTTCCAGTTCAGTAATGCGGTCGTAGCGGATGTTTTTGTACTTGCCGAAGTTCGCCTTGATGTGTGTGCCATCAATGCTCACCGTTCCTGCTTTGAGTATGCCCATCTCGACTGCCATCAGCAGCAGCAGCTTAAAAGCATCTTCCGCGGTGGGTACTGAGCGTCGCCGGTACCGCGATGATTCATTTTCAATTGCGGCAGTTTCATGGATTCCACCGCATTGACGACGAAATGCACCATATCGTTGCGATCTACCCAATCCTGGAGGCGGGGCGTTCACATCATTATGACTAACCGAAGCGTACTCCTCAGTCGATATTCGCGCTACGATTTCGGAGCAGTTCTGCCACCTTTGAAAGCAAGAAAGTACGGCGCATCTCAGCGGACTCAAGCTTCGATCTGCGTGCCCTGCGGGCGACGGTACACGTCGTTGGCGCGCTCGATACTATGATCTCGGCACCAGTTCCAGCATCAGATGAGGAACGCTAGGCCGGAGTCGTTCCAGAATCGCCTGCTTGCGTGCATGAAGGGCTTCGAGGGATACTTGGGAGCTCCCGTCTGCCGGCCGCACCAGGGCGACCGCGAGATAGCGGCTACCGGTCTTACTCATGTACAGGCGGTCGACGGCGAACTGTGGTGCGCACTCCTCGCGGACGATCAGGTCGTATTCATTGTACTGTTTCTCGTCCTGCAGCTTCCCGAGGGCAAGCTCGATGATCGACTCGCGGATAATCTCCACGGGTTTGCCGATGAGCATGGCTGCAAGCACGAGGGTGATGATGGAGTCGGCGAGGAAGGGGACGAACCCTGCACTGCCGGAGGGATCAGTGTTTCGCAGGGCAAGCACTCCGACAGCGATGCCGAGAGAAAGCATGCCGTCGACAAATGAAGCCTTGCTGTCGGTCTTGAGCAAGGAACTCTGCCCGCCGATCTGTGCGTTGGACAGCCGGTAGAAGCCCGAGAGGAGAAAGCAGATAACGGCTACCGTAACCGCGTAATAGAGAATCGGGTCGGGATTGAGCATGGGAATGTTCTCGGTATTCCCGCCGACGTAGAAGATGATCCGGACGACGCTTGTTACAACAGCCATGAGGATAACGCCGAGAATCATGAGTCCCTTTACGAAACTGTACAGCGCTTCATAGAAAAACTGTCCCAGCGGAAAGGTCTCTGTTCGGCGTGATTTGATCCGTGAGACTGCCAGCGCGACGCCCATTCCGACGAAGATGATGAACGAGTAGTTTCCGTCGAGGAGAATGGCCTCGGAATTCGAGAACCAATAGGTAACCCAGGCGATACCCGCCATACTCAGATTTCCTATAGCCCCGACGGATAGCGCACGGCGCTCAACCCTGTCCTGTTTCTGAATCTCCATGCTCTGTACCTCCGGTGTGTATGATGCCGAGGCGGGGGCGGGAGGTGCAGTAACGGCTGTCAGGAATTCCGCATGACAAATGTCAGGTCTATTTCGTTACAGGAGACACTTACGCCGCGGTGCCTTCGCGAGGATGCTTGTACCTCAGGAGGCGCATAATGAAATCGATCGTACGAAAGACGCTCGTCGGCGGTGCTGTTCTCCTCGCTATCCTGCTTGCCGGTGGGATCGCGAGCTTTCTCTACCTCAGAAACAGCGAATGGTGGATTACCGTCACCCTCTTCAGCGATGACACGCGGGTAGAAAACTTCCGGAACTTCCACACTCTGTTCCCCTCGGATCGTGTCGACCCGGCCACCGATGTATGGGAGTTCGACCACGACATACGCATGCTTCCCGAGACCTTTGTCTTCAACGACGAAGAGCGAAGCGTAGCAGGATTTCTGGAGGAGACCTGGACGACCGGCCTGAGCGTGGCAGTCGACGGCACCATTGTGGTGGAGGAGTACTACCGCGGGTACGATGCGACATCGCTGCCGACGTCCTTTTCCATGGCGAAGTCCGTTCTGTCGGCCCTTGTCGGCATTGCAATCGAGGAGGGCCACATTCGGTCGGTTCACGATCGCGTCGACGTCTATCTGCCCGATTGGGCCGGAACCGACTATGGCGCCGTCTCCATACAGGATCTGTTGACCATGTCTTCGGGCCTTGAGTTTGACGAAGACTACGAAAGCTTCACCTCGGACATCAATATGCTGCCGGTGCGCGTCTTTGGTTTTCGGGATGCAGTTCCTGATCTTATCCGCGATACAGAGGCCGTTCGAAAGCCCGGGATATATAACGAGTACGTGAGCAGCGACTCCATCGTGCTCGGGCTCGTGGTTGAGGCAGCGGTCGGACGGAGCCTGAGCCAGTATCTCGAAGAGACAGTATGGGGGCCTGCCGGCATGGAGTATCCAGCGCACTGGAACACCGATTACCATGGCAACACTCTTGGCCACGCCTTTTTCTCGGCGTCATTGAGGGATTACCTCCGCCTTGGAAGACTATATCTGAACGGAGGAGAGCGTGACGAACGGAAGATCATCCCCGCCGGTTGGGTCGCCGACTCGCTGTATCGCGATGAACCTCGGTTGCAGCCCGGTGATAACCCGAAGAGTAGCTGGAGCTTCGGGTACGGATACAAGTGGTGGATACCCGAGGAGCCGGAGGGGGACTTTGTCGCCATAGGCATCTGGGGCCAGTACATCTATGTGCATCCCGAGTACCGGGTGGTCATCTCCAAGACAAGCGCAGACGGTGGCTTTGATGAACGGGACCACGAGACCATAGCCCTCTTCCGCGAGCTCGCCCGTTGGGCATCATCACGTCGCTGAGGTAGAATCACAGCCCATGGACGCCCTTGCTCTCGCCGTTCACGATGTAGTCGTCTTTGACCGCAGGGCACATGTGATCTTGCAGGTCCCTGAGTTCACGCTGACCCATGGTGAGGTCTGCGGTATCTACGGCGCTTCCGGCGACGGGGCCAATCTGTTTCTCGACTGCGTTTCAGGCCTCTGCAGGCCCGCCGGCGGAAGGATCCGCATCTACGGCCGCGAGCTCGATCCATCGGCCTCGAACAAGTATTCCGTTGGCGTGCTGCCGCGGGAAGGCGGGCTCTTCCCGGATTTCACCGCGGGCGAAAACATGAAGCTGGCACTCCGATTCTCAAGAGCGAGCGGGCGCTCGAGGCGGGAGCGCATCGGGCAGATCTCGCGCGTCGCTTCGCTGCTTGCGCTCCACCCCTGGATGCAGACGACGGCAAAGCGGCTCCCCGGCGGTGTCGCACAGCGGCTCGCCCTCGCGTGCGCCCTGGCCCACGAGCCACACCTTCTCATCGCAGATGATCCGTGGAGAAACGCCGACATCGAGAGCCGGGAGCTGATCGAGCACGCATTGCGTCAACACTGCGATCGTGGAAATACGCTTCTGTTCGCTTCACCCCGGGAGACCGAGGTCAGCGCCCTCGCGTCGGAGATTTGCCTGTTCAGCCGGACGGCTCTTATCGCGCGCGGCACCCTCGATGACCTGCGCCGGTATGTTGATACGCACGAGACGATCATCGTACGGGTGCAGGATCAGGCGTCTTCGCTTGTGGAGCGGTTCTCTTCCCTCTCCGGCGTCCTCAGGTGCGAGGCAACTGACAGTACGGTGACTATACACGCATCTCCAGGCTCCATCCGACTGACCCGGCTGGTGGAACACGTGCAGATGCTCGGCCTCGAGCTTCTCGACATGTACGTCCGCAAGCCCGGTCTCGACGACGTATACGCGGCCGTCATCGGCGAAGCGGGGCGGAGGTAATGGCGTTGCTCGCTATCCTGCGTGGCCTTCTGCGTGACCGAACCAATCTCTTCCAGTCGTTTGTACAGCCGCTTCTGCTTGCGTGGATCCTCGCCGTAAGCCTCAACACCGCCTTTGCCGTTGACGTGTCCTCCGGCGATACGCTCCGGGCGTTTTTCCTGAGCTTCTCCGCTGCAGAGTTCTATTCCGTCGTGATCCTCATTGTGACAGTCCTGGTTGCAAGTCAGTACGCAACTGATATGGCCGTGCAGTGCGCACGGCCAACCGCCGCGTTGGGCCGGCCGGTGCAGTACGGGGCAGCCTCAGGATCTTACCTTTCCCTGGTAGGCGGGATCGTGCTGCTTGTCTTTGGTTCGGCGCTCTTCTTCCTGGCGGCGTCGGGGCTCCTGCTCGGCGTTTCGTGGCCCTGGAACAGCTCCGCCTTCTGGGCTCTGCTTGGGGGAATGATCCTCCTGAGCGTAAGTGGGGGCTTCGCCGTCGGCCTTGCAACGAAAAACCGCGGCGTCTCCGACCTGGTGATTTCCGTGATCATTTTCGGTTCGGCACTCGGCGCCGGCGCGTTCTTTCCGTATCCGGAAACGTCGCGGGTCTGGGCGCTTGCTCCCTACAATCCGTTTACGTATCTCCTCCGCCGGTTGCTCTCTCTGCTGAGCCGGTCGGCCTCGGCACCCGGGGGAGTCGAGTATGTCGTCTGGATCACCGTGATCGCACTTGCGGGAATCAGCCTCCGGCAGCAGAAGACGCGCGTGGCGAGCTGTCGCCCGGATGATGCGCGCGTGGTAAACCCACGGCTCTATCGGGGGCAGGCGGCAATCGTATGCGGCATCGCCATCGTGGTATTGCCCCTTGCTGTCTGGCTCCTCGGCCCGGTCGACTACGTACCCGGAGGCGTGTCTGGTTCGGCAGCTTTCATGCACCCCTACGCCGGCCTCACGACCGTCCTTATCCTTCTGCTACACATGCTTCTCGTGGCACCGGTGGTCGATGGCTCCGTGGTTCTGGGAAAGATGCGTTCGTTTCGTCGGCGGTTTCTGCTGCAACGTGCCGGACTGGGGGCCGGCCTCGTTCTCATGTCGGGAGTGATCGCGGCCATCGTCTGGCAGACGCCACAAGCGACTCTATCTTACGCGGTGGCCGCCCTCGGACTCTTTCAACTCTGGTCGCTCGGGCTCATGCACCTGTTCTCCCGGGCCACGAGAGACAGGGCCGCCTACTGGGCGATTGCGTTGACCGCTACCCTTCTCATCACGTTCATGGGTGGAAGTCTGTGGCGCCCGTCGCTTTTCGGCAGTCTCGGCCACGCGATCTCCTACGCCTTTCCGAACGGGCTTCTGCTGCACCATGCACCGCTGCCCGCGCTCTTGATCGTTTCCGCGCAGACCATTCTCCTCTTCGCCGCAGGCAGTGGCGACCTGCGGCATCGGTTATCCAGAATGCGAGGTGGTCGCCCGCAAGGACTCACTGTCGCGGCCGGGCATACTCTCACCTCCCCGGACGTTGCTCGCTCAGCGCCGGACGACGCCCGCGGCGGCGTCGTTGAATCATTGATACTGCGAGAACGCAAACGCATTCTCGACGAGGTTCACGACACCCTCGGCCACGGGATTACCGGCGCTCTCTGGCAGATTCGCTCTGCAAAAGGCATGACGGATGATCCTTCCCTTCAACAGACCCTCGATCGTGCCTCTCGTGGGCTGGAACAGGGGCTCTCACACATCAGGGAGTATCTGAGAGACTCCGCCCCGCGGCGGTCGAGTGATTGGAGTGAGTTGTATTCGGCGGTCGCCGAGTTTTCTCGATGCCCGATAGACCTTTCGGTCGGTGGGGATACAGAACGCTACGATCCCGACGCCGTGAACCGATTCACCCAAACCGTACGGGAACTTCTGACGAACGCACTGCGCTACGGCGACCCCACGTCGATCGATGTCCAGCTGATGCGGACATCGCGGTCCTATAGACTCGAGTACCGGGAACGGGGCAGGGGCTGGGGCTCGAGGGGGCCTCGAATGGGGTATGGCCTGTCGACGGTGCGAGCCCTTTTTACCGACATAGGTGGGGGCTTTTCCCTCGACCACCTGCACGGGGAGGCGGGAATCGAGGTAGTTGCTGTAATCCCAAACCGGAAGGAGCACGCGGATGAGCAGGAATGAACCTATTCGTCTTTTGTTGGCCGATGACGACGACCTCGTGCGCGACGGCCTCGCGATGGTACTCCAACAGTCAGGCGAGTTTCTGGTAGCTTCTGCCGTCTGCAACGGAGCGAAAGCGCTGGAAGCACTCTCCCATGAGCTGCCCGATGTGGTGCTGCTCGATATCCGCATGCCCGACATGGACGGGCTTCAATGCTGCAGGAAGATCAGAGAGCAGTACCCGGAGCTTCCCATTCTTATGCTCACAACATTCCAGGACGATGCATACCTCGCCGAGGCAATCGAAGCCGGGGCCCGTGGGTACCTGCTCAAACACCAGTCCGCCGAGGCCGTTATGCTTGGTATACGCAACGCCGTCTCCGGCAACGTGAGCTTTGAGCCCGGCGTTGCACGCTCTCTTGGCGTTCGAAGCACCACCGGGGACGAGGCCTTTCTCGAGGGACTGCCGGCCCGGGCCGTCGATGTACTGCGTCGCCTCGTCGAGGGCAGCTCGAACAGAGAAATCGCCGAGCAGCTCTATCTAAGCGAAGGCACCGTTCGCAACTATATCTCGGAGCTGCTCCAGTTCGCAGACGTCCGTGATCGAACGCAACTGGTCATCTGGTACTACCGCGCGGGCTCCTTCGAACCATAGAATCCCGTTACGGGAGACGCGAATCGCCCTGGGTTTCAGCGGATGTTACACTCTGAGGTTTTGGCGCGAGCGCTTTAATGCGTTTCCGAGCCACGGAAATGCACGACTACCGCATGATGGCACCGGGGTCAAAGCAGGCCGGGAAGCTCGGCGAGGGTGCGGATCTCGTGCGTCGGCACGGGGCCGTCGGGATTCTCGTGGCCCTCCGGATTGTACCAGCAGGTTGCGATGCCGTAGCGCACCCCGCCAGCGATGTCGGAGGTCAGGCTGTCGCCGACAATGAGAACCTGTTCGCGGGGAACGTCGTCGAAGGGCTCGAGAGCGACGTCGAAGATACCCGGCTCGGGCTTCTGTGAGCCGACCTCGTCCGATATCACCAGGTGCTCGACGTACTCAGAGAGACCGGATCCCGAGAACCGTGAGCGCTGCACACGGGAGAGCCCGTTCGTGATGACGGCGAGTCGGGCAAGCGATGCAAGCTCGCGCACGACGTCGAGCGCGCCGGGGATGAGGAAGCTGCCCTCGGCGAGGTGACCGAGGTAGCGATCCGCCATCGCCGCCGGGCCGGTGCCGCTGTCGGCGCGCGCTCCGCTGTTGCCGGCTGCCCCATTTGCCCCGACCGCATCGAGGAAGCGTCTGAAGCGCTCGATCGAGAGCGTGCCGGGATCGATCTCGCCGCGCTCAAATGCACGCCACATCTCTGAGTTGATACGCCGGTAGACCGGGAGGTCGCGTTCGGGCGCGTAGTCGAGTCCGAGCTCACCGCATGTCGTCTCGAGGGCGTAGCCTTCGGCTCGGTCGTAGTCGAAGAGGGTGCCGTCGGCGTCGAGCAGGAG